>JBJOLO010000129.1:0-5046 GCA_046045565.1 Planctomycetota bacterium
TGATGTGTCAACACAAGGCGCCGCACCGCGAGTGGGCTCCGGCGCTCCGGCACCTGGGGCACGACCAGGATCGAATCTATTCGGAGCCGAATACGCTGTTCGACGACTACTCCGGACGCGGACTCGCGGTTCGCGATCAAGCGATGACGCTTCGCAATTCGTTCGCACCGCTGGATGTGAAGCTCCATGCGCCGGGCAGCCTGGATGCCGAGCAGCGCGAAGTCTGGAATCGGTACTACGAACCGCGAAATGAAGCCTTTCGAAAGGCGGATTTAAAAGGCGACGACTTAGTGCGATGGCGATACCAGCGCTACATGCATGACTACCTGGGCTGCATCAAGGGCGTGGATGAAGCGGTTGGCAAGGTGTTGAAGTTTCTCGACGACGAGGGCCTCGCCGACAACACGCTGGTGGTCTACTGCTCGGATCAGGGATTTTTTCTGGGAGAGCACGGTTGGTTTGACAAGCGATGGATCCTGGAGGAGTCGTTGCGAACACCGCTCCTGGTGCGCTGGCCCGGCGTAACGCCCAAAGGATCCACCAACGCGCAGCTGACGAGCGTCGTCGATTTTGCGCAGACGTTCCTCGAGGCGGCAGGCGTATCGGCGCCGGCCGAGATGCAAGGTAGCAGCCTGATGCCGCTGCTACGCGGCGAGCAACCGGCGAATTGGCGAACCGGTTTCTATTACCACTACTACGAGTATCCGGTGCCGCATCGCGTGCGACCGCACTACGGGTTAGTGACCGATCGCTACAAACTGGTTCACTTCTACAAGCCGGACGTGGATTACTGGGAGTTGTACGATCGAGAGAAGGATCCGCAAGAGTTGCGGAGTTTCTACGAGGATCCGGCTTATGCCACGGTGATCGAGCAATTGCGAGGCGAATTAGCGAAAGAGCGGGAGCGGCTTCAGGTACCGGCAACCGACCCGCGCGTCGCCTATGGCAATCGGCCTCTCGACGAGCCCGATCCTGAGAAGTCGGAAAAGTAAGGGTGAGACCGCGCAGTACGGTCAGTCGAGGCACGCAGGGTCGTTAGGCGTTGGCGGATGCCTCGCAATTCGCATCAATCTGATCGCGGAACTGCTTGAATAGATAGTGGCTGTCGTGCGGGCCCGACGACGCTTCGGGGTGATATTGCACACTGAACGCATGGGCCTGCCGATGTCGCACACCGGCGATCGTATTATCGTTCAGGTTGCGATGGGTAATTTCCAGGCACGCGGGCAGGGTCGATTCTTCGACTGCGAAGCCATGGTTTTGAGCCGTGATTTCGACACGGCCGTTCAATAAATTCAGCACCGGCTGGTTGGCGCCGCGGTGGCCGAACTTGAGCTTAAAGGTGCGAGCGCCGCAGGCGAGCGACAGGAGTTGATGTCCGAGGCAGATGCCGAAGACCGGAACCTTGCCGATCACTCCCTGAATGGCCCGAATGGCGTAATCGAGCGGTTCGGGATCGCCGGGCCCGTTCGACAGGAAGACTCCGTCCGGTTCGTTGCTCAGGATCTCCTGCGCGTCCGAAGTACCGGGCAGGATGGTGACACGGCAGTCCTGCGAGGTGAGGTGGCGAGCGATGTTCCATTTCATGCCGTAATCGAGCGCAACCACGTGCCGCTGGGGTCGGTTACCGCCGGAGTTCGATTCGGAAGGTGGCCAGAGCGACCAAGGGCTGAGCGGTGCATCCCAATGGCTTCGCGCTTCCGGAATGACTTCGCGAACCAAATCGCGACCGACCAGGCCGGGACTGGCAGCCGCCTTTTCGACCAAGCGGCGATCGTCTAGATCGATCGTCGAGATCACACCCTTGAGCGCTCCGAGGGTGCGAATGCGTCGCACCAGGGCTCGGGTATCGATGCCTGCTAAGGCCACAATGCCATTTCGTCGCAAGTATTCGCTCAACTCGCCTTGCGCGCGAAAGTTGCTCGCGATGCGGCTGTTCTCGCGAACGACAAAACCGGCAAGATGGGGTTTCTGGCTCTCCACGTCCTCGGCATTTACCCCATAGTTACCAATTTCGGGATAGGTCATCGTGACAATTTGACCACGATAACTCGGGTCAGTGAGGATTTCCTGATACCCCGTCATGCTGGTGTTAAAGACGACCTCGCCGTCAACCTCACCATCTGCGCCGAACGAAATGCCGGTATAAACCGTGCCGTCTTCCAGCGCGAGTTTCGCCAGTGCGCTCGTAGCCATCATTTACCTCATCGAAATAATGCAACGCGGAGTTGGGGTTCTCAAGTATTGCAAGCTCGCCGCCCGATACGCTCACTACGGCTGTGGGTCTCTGGCACGGGATTAACCTCTCGATGCTGGACAGCCTGACTTGGAAGGGCTCTTGTTGCGGCGAGCAAGGGCCCTTCTTTTTTTTGCGCTGCGGGAAAACCCGCGCGCCTTCTTCCTATCTTGCCAACCATGTTCCAGTGCCGGATTTCCTCCCGCAGCGTTCCGCAGTATCTACGTCGTGCAGTATCTACTCCGTTGCAGTGTGTACTCCGTTGCAGCATGGAACCTGCCGCATTCCAGTTACCGCTCGATGTATTACGGCACAATTCCTAAAGCTTGATCGGTGCAGGTTCCCGGTCGACCTGCGCTCTGCAAGGTAGGCAGAATGCAGGGGGACGGGGTAACGGTGTGAAGTTCCACGCGTGGCGAACGGTGCGATCGGGCACAGCGGCTTGCCGCACCCCAAGGAAACGGGCTTGAAGGTCGTCGACTGGGCGAACTTTTCCACCGAATCAGACTGCGACAGGAATATACCAATCCTGCGATGCAGCGAACAGGACGGGGCCGGCGCAAGGCCCGGAAAACTTCAGCGATAATTCTGGGAAACTTCAGAAAGATCCTGGCGTGTTGCGACGAATGCCGCGGCGACCCAGCGTGGCGGACTGCGGTTCGTTGACACTCGATTTTGCGGCACCTAGAATCCTGCTTTCTTCGAGGACTTTTGAGAGGAGCGTGTGATGGCGGCAACGGGTGGACAAATCGATTCGGTGATGCAGGAAACGCGGTTGTTCCCGCCCCCCGCAGAGTTCGCCTCGAAGGCGAAAATCGGGTCGCTGGCCGCCTATCAGCAACTCTATGATGCAGCGAAGGCCGATCCCGTTGCCTTTTGGGAGGGGCTAGGGCGGAGCGAACTGCATTGGTTCAAACCGTTCGAGAAGACCATGGTTTGGGACGAACCGTTTGCTCAGTGGTTCGTCGGGGGCCAGACAAACGCTTCGTACAACTGTGTGGACATTCATTTGTCCGGCCATCGTCGCAACAAGGCGGCCTTCATTTGGGAGGGCGAGCCGGGTGACACGAGGACGTTGACCTATCAACAATTGCACCACGAAGTCTGCAAGTTCGCCAATGTGCTCAAAGGATTGGGCGTCGAACGCGGCGATCGGGTGTCGATCTATATGCCGATGGTGCCCGAGTTGGCGATCGCCATGCTGGCCTGCGCCCGAATCGGCGCGGCGCATTCGGTGGTCTTTGCGGGGTTCTCAGCCGAGGCGGTGGCGGATCGGAATAACGATGCGCAGGCCAAGCTGCAGATCACGGCGGATGGCGGTTGGCGACGTGGAAAGATCTTGCCGCTGAAGGAAACGGTCGACGCGGCACTCGCGAAATCAACCTCGGTGCAGAAGTGCGTCGTGCTGCGTCGCACGGGCACCGAGGTGCCGATGAAGGAAGGGCGGGATTTTTGGTGGCACGAGCTGATGGAAAAAGCCTCGGCCGATTGCCCCGCAGAACCGCTCGACAGCGAACAGACGCTGTTCATTCTCTACACCAGCGGCTCGACCGGGAAACCGAAAGGCATCCGTCACACGACGGCCGGGTACAACCTCTTCGCGAAAAAGACCTTCGAGTGGGTTTTCGACCACCGCGAAGACGATCTGTTCTGGTGCACCGCAGACTGCGGTTGGATCACGGGGCACAGTTACATCGTCTATGGTCCGTTGGCAGCCGGGGCGACGATCCTGATGTACGAAGGCGCTCCGAACTGGCCGGCCGAAGATCGTTTCTGGGAGATCATCCAGAAATACCGCGTTTCGATTTTGTACACGGCACCGACCGCGATTCGCGCCTTCATCAAGTGGGGAGATCATCACGTCGACAAGCACGACCTGTCGAGCCTGCGTTTGCTGGGCACGGTGGGCGAAGGAATCAATCCCGAAGCGTGGATGTGGTACCACCGCAAAATTGGCGGTGAGCGCTGCCCGATTGTCGATACCTGGTGGCAAACGGAGACAGGTGGAATCATGATGTCGCCGCTCCCCGGCGCCATCGCTACCAAACCCGGTAGCTGCACCAAGCCGTTGCCGGGAGTCATTCCCGATATCTTGGGCGATGACGGCAAGCCCGTGGCGGCGAATCAGGGCGGATGTTTGGTGATGTCGCACCCCTGGCCCGGTATGCTCCGCGGCATCTGGGGTGATGACGACCGATACCGAGACCAGTATTGGAGCCGGTTTCCGCAACGGTACTTGGCCGGTGACAACGCCCGCATCGATGACGACGGCTACTACTGGATCATGGGCCGGATCGACGATGTGATCAACG
This sequence comes from Planctomycetota bacterium, assembly GCA_046045565.1. GTDB lineage: Bacteria > Planctomycetota > Planctomycetia > Pirellulales > Pirellulaceae > VGZA01. Next base: position 4,549 of record JBJOLO010000129.1, read on the forward strand.
TTTCCGGACACCGGCTCAGTACCATCGAAATCGAAAGCGCACTGGTCAGCCACCCGGCGGTTGCGGAAGCGGCGGCCGTGGGACGCCCCGATGATCTGAAGGGCCAAGCGGTCTCCGTGTTCGTGACCCTGAAGTCGGGAACGCCGAACGAGGCGTTGCGTGAGGAATTACGCAAGCACGTCCGCAAAGAGATCGGTGCGCTGGCTCAACCCGACGAGATCCGCTTTACGGGCGCCCTGCCCAAGACGCGCAGCGGCAAGATCATGCGTCGTCTGCTACGCGACATTGCAGCCGGCAAGGAGACGGTGGGCGATACGACCACGCTGGAGGATTACAGCGTGCTAGCGAAGCTGCGCGGTGACGAAGATTAATCTTCGAAAAAAAACTTGAAACTTGCCCCCTCGCGAAACCGACCCACATAACGCCGGCCGATGCCGCGCGTACTTGTTGGCCGCATCGGTCCCCGTCTTCACGTCAGGTTATTCCTGCCGGTCAGGG
>JBJOLO010000130.1:0-6028 GCA_046045565.1 Planctomycetota bacterium
GAGCCCGCGACAAGGCATCATCGCGGTCGCGGCTGCCTGGCCGATGTCGCGCGACATCGGCGGCGTGCGCCGCAATCTTGTAGGCGATCACCCCTTGCTTCACAACCACGTTGTTCGGCAGTCCCAGGTGCTCCTTCGGCGTAACATAGCAGAGCATCGCGGCGCCACTCCATCCTGCCAGTGCGGCACCGATCGAACTCGTGATGTGGTCGTAGCCCGGCGCGATGTCGGTCACCAGCGGACCCAACACGTAAAAAGGAGCCTCGCGACAGACTTCCATCTGCTTGCGGATGTTCATGTCGATCTGGTCCATCGGAACGTGTCCGGGACCTTCCACCATGCACTGCGTGCCGAGTTCCCAGCTGCGCTGAACCAGTTTGCCCAGCACCTCTAATTCGGCAAATTGCGCTTCGTCGCTGGCGTCGGCGAGCGATCCGGGCCGCAGTCCGTCACCCAGACTCCAGGTCACGTCATACTGACGCATGATGGCGCACAGGTCGTCGAAGTGGGTGTAGAGCGGGTTTTGCTGCCGATGCGCCATCATCCATTTGGCGATCAGCGATCCGCCTCGACTGACAATGCCCGTGACGCGGCCCGTGGTCAAATGCAGGTGCTCGAGCAGCAGGCCGCAATGGATCGTCATGTAGTCGACGCCCTGCTTTGCCTGATGTTCGACCATGTCGAGAAAATGCTTCGGACGCATGTCCTCGATGTTGCCGCCAAGTTCTTCCAACATCTGGTAGATCGGCACGGTTCCGATGGGCACGGGCGACGCATCAATGATCGCTTTCCGGATCCGATCAATGTCTTTACCGGTCGACAGGTCCATGACCGTATCAGCGCCGAAATGCACGGCGGTGTGCAGTTTCTGCAACTCGCCTTGGATGTCGCTGGTGACCGCCGAGTTGCCGATGTTTGCGTTAATCTTGCAGCTTGCGGCGATGCCAATGGCCATCGGTTCGAGGCGTCCGGCCAGGTGCATCCGATTGGCGGGGATGACCATCCTGCCTCGCCCGACTTCGTCGCGTACGGTTTCCGCGGCCAGCGATTCTCGCTTGGCGACGTATTCCATTTCGGGCGTAATTTCACCGGCTCGTGCGGCCTCCAGTTGAGTTCTGGTCACAGGGACCTCCGTGAATCGGGCTGCAAAAGAGATTGGATGATAGGCAGGAATGCTCCGGCCATCGTAACGGTCCGGGCTAGTTTGTCAATTCGGCAGACGAACCTCTCGTCTGGTACCAGAACCGTCGACTGGCTTGCTTGCGCAACACGAGGGGATCTGCGGTGCCGTCCTTGAATTGCTATCGACGCTGCTGCGGGAATCCGGGATTTCAATGTGTTTGCGGTTCCCCTGCCATCGCCTCCGCGGAGCTTTCACCGTCGGCTTCGCCGCCGCAGACTACTTTTCGCCATGCCTGGAGATCGATTTTTGATAAACGGTTTTCGCTCGAAACCGTTTGCTCTACTCGTTTGTCGGATCCGGGTACGACGACGCTGATGCGCAGTCGTCCGCTTTCACTGTAGGTGAACTCGACTTCGACCGGTGTTCGAGCCGGAAGGTTCGGGGGCAGGTCGTGGACCGTGCAGCGACCGACCTGCGAGCACTCCTCGGGAACCTTGCTTTCGCCTTCGACGATTTGCAGCAAGAGCGACCGTTGTCCATCCTTGTGCGTGTGGAAAACGCGGCGATGGACTGCGGGCAGTGGCGTGTTTCGCCGGATCAGGATCACGTTCCGTTTTTGCTTGGTACGCGGATCGTTGGCAACGATGCCCAGGCTATGCGAGTTGACATTGATGATCGAGAACGGGGGTGTTTCGCCGCGCATGCGGGCCAGGAGCATGCCGGCGTACAAGGCTGCCCCGTGCGCGACCGCTTCGTCGGGAGCAATCGATCGGTCGGGCTCTTTTCCGGTAAGGCCGGTCAGCATTTCCACGACCGCCGGCATTCGCGTCGCACCGCCGACAAGCAGCACACGATCAATGTCGCTCCAGTTTAATTGCGCAGCCCGCAGTGCTTCTTGCGCCGTGAACGCGGTGCGGTCGAGCAGATCTCGAGTCATTTCCTGGAAGAGGGTACGGGTGAGTTCCAGTTGCAACGTACGGCCTCGATACTCGCAGGCAAGAAAGGTGCGCTGCCGCACCGACAAGGTTCGCTTCGCTTCTTCGCAGTCGCGCCACATGCGACCAAGCTGATTCGCGTCGTCGCGCGGGTCGACGCCGTGTTCTCGAATGAATTGCTCGGCCAAGACATCGATCAGCCGCTGGTCCCAATCGCGACCGCCCAATTGCATGTCGCCGTCGGTCGACAGCATGCGATAGACGTTGCCGTCTATTTCCATCACGGTGACATCGAAGGTGCCACCGCCCAGGTCGTAGACCATCAGCCGTGCGGGGCGCCCTTCGGGAGCGGCAATGCCTTGCAAAACGCCGTAGGCCAGTGCTGCCGCTGTCGGTTCATTCAGCACATCCAGCACGTCCAGGCCCGCGATGTATCCCGCATCGGCCGTTGCCCGTCGTCGTACTTCGTCGAAATAGGCGGGAACGGTGATGACAACGCGTCGGGGACTCTCCGTCTGCCGTTCGATGTCATTTCGCAAACGCCGCAGGATAAATGCCTGCAGGACTTCGGGGGGATACAGAGTGCCGCGCAACGATTTTTCAAAAAAGCGAGATCCAATCTGCCGCTTCGGGGATTCGGCAATCAAGTCCCGCTCCGTCACCAGGGCTCGTACCGCCTCCTTGCCGACAATGACCGAATCCTCGTCGAAGAGCACGACACTAGGTGTCAGTAGATCTCCCTCACTGCTAATGATCGTCACCGGTCGCCCACGCTCATCTAATTTCGCCGCCAGAGAATTGGTCGTGCCCAGATCGATCCCGATCGGCGTTCCCAAGTCGATCGACGAACCGCGACCGCCTTCCGTGGCGGCAGTCGCTGCGAGGCCCGCCTTGAGTCGGAAGTCGTGCGCCAGCCCGTCGTCGTAGGATGCGGTCGGTGTCTGGTTTGTGCTGGTGGTTGAGTCGCCTGACGTGGCTGGGATGCGAGCGCGTGAATCCACGCCGGGCTTCTCCGACTCGCGGGACTCGCGCGGAATCAATTGCTCCAGGTCGGCGATGACTTCCGACATTTCCTGATAGCGGTCTTCGGGACGCTTGGCGATCATCTTCTGGAAAATCGCATCCAGCGGTTTCGCTTCGGGTCCCAACAGCTCGATCAGAGATGGCGGCGGCGATTTCTGGTGCGCCATCAGCACCATGAATGGGCTGGAGCCGCGGTAAGGAGTGCGGCCGCTGAGCAGGCGATAGAAGGTGCAGCCCAGGCTGTAGATATCGGAGCGTCGATCGACTGCTTTCGAGTCGTGCGCCTGTTCGGGCGCCATGTAATCGACCGTGCCGATGATCTGGTTCTCCTGAGTCAAGTCATCGCTAACGCTTTCGTCCAGCGAATCAAACCGGGCCAGTCCCATGTCGAGAATCTTGATGGTGCCGTTGGAGTCAAGCAGCAGATTCGCCGGCTTGATATCCCGGTGAATGATCCCTTTGCGATGGGCGTACTCGAGCCCTCGCGCCGCCTGCAGGATATACGTCACCGCCTTGAGCGGTGTCAGCGGGCCCTGGCGACTGACCAGCGTACCAAGGTCGGTGCCGTCGACGTACTCCATCACGAGAAAATGGAGTTCACCCGCGGTATCGGCATCATAGGCGGTGACGATGTTCGGGTGAATCAGTTGCGCTGCGGCATGCACTTCGCGCTGAAAGCGGCGTAAAGCATGTTCGGAGTCGAGCAGTTCAGGGCGGAGGATTTTGACCACAACCAATCGCTTCATGCGACGGTGCTCCGCCTTGAAGACCTCTCCCATTCCTCCTTCACCGATCTTTTCCAGCAGCATGTTGTTGCCGAGCAACAGCGAATAGTGTTCGCCTTTGCAAATGCGATCGGCCTGCAGCGGAGTCAGCTTTCCGAAGTCGATCAGCCACTGGGCGAAAGCCATGGCCGACTCAGGGTCGCCGCTTTGCGGATATTTTTTCCGCAACTCGAGAATATCGTCGGCGGTCAAGATGCCGCTCTCGAGCAAACGCTGAGCGAATAGTTTCAGCGGGATCGCCATAGCGAGTCGTTTTGCGGCCAGGGGCGGACTGATTGAGGGAAAACCTACCCCTCAAGGATAACAAAATCCGGTGCCGCTTGCGACGGAATCACCCCGCGAGTACCGACGGAACTCGAGTTCGGAGGGTTCGGGATGAGCAGCGTTCGGAATGAGCAGGGCTGGGGGCGAGCTGCTGAAGAAACCCGAGGGTTACGGATCGTAGCCCAGATTCGGAGCCAGCCAGCGCTCCATTTCGGCGACGGACATTCCCTTGCGACGCGCGTAGTCCAGCACCTGATCCCGAGAGATCCGGTCCACGGCGAAATAACGGGCTTCCGGGTGCGCGAAATACAGTCCGCTGATACTGGCCGCGGGATACATGGCAAACGATTCGGTCAGCGTGACCCCGGTGTGCCCCGTCGCTTCAAGGATTTCGAAGAGCTTCCCTTTTTCCGTGTGATCGGGGCATGCGGGGTAACCATGCGCAGGGCGAATGCCGCGATACTCCTCGGCAATCAATTGCTCGGAGCTCAGCGGTGGTTCGTTTCCATGTCCCCATTCGCCTCGCACGCGTTCGTGCAGGTATTCGGCGAAGGCTTCTGCGAGCCGGTCCGCGAGCGCTTTCGTCATGATCGAATTCATGTCGTCATGCTGGCTGTCGAATTGCCGGCATAAGTCGTCCGCACCATCGCCGGTCGTGAGCGCAAATCCGCCGACGTAATCCTGGCGGCCCGAGTCGCGCGGGGCCACGTAGTCGGCCAGGCTGCGAAAGTCGTCCTGTCCGGGGCGCTGCCATTGTTGGCGGAGCATGCAGAAACGCAGTCGCTCCTTGGTTCGCGTCTCATCGGTGTAGACGATCACGTCGTCACCGTCGCTCGCCGCCGGCCAGAAACCATACACCGCATGGGCGTGCAGCAGTCGCTCGCGAACGATTCGATTCAGCAGTTGCTGGGCATCGTCAAACAACTCGCGGGCATGTTTGCCTACCGTGGGGTCGTCAAAAATACGCGGATACTTGCCCTTCATTTCCCACGTCATGAAGAAGGGCGACCAATCGATATAAGGTAGCAGCGTCTCCAACGGAAAATCACGCAGCACCCGCAGACCAAGAAAGCCGGGGTGGTCGATTCGGACGTTCGACCAGTCTGTCGTCATGCGACGCGCGCGTGCCTCTGCATAGGGCACGAGATGCGCCTGCCGTTTTTCATAACTGGCGACCAACTCGGTTTGTAATCGCCGGTTATCACCGACGAAGGTGTCGCGGCTGTTGGGGTTGAGCAGTTTCTCGACGACGCCGACGCAGCGCGAGGCGTCCAGTACATGCACGATGGGGTGCTCATACTGCGGTGCGATCTTCACGGCCGTGTGCTTCGCGCTGGTGGTCGCCCCACCGATCAGCAGCGGCGTCTTCAATCCCCGCTGCTGCATCTCGCGGGCCACGTGCACCATCTCATCAAGGCTCGGTGTGATCAGTCCCGAAAGGCCGATCACATCGACCGAGTGCTCGAGGGCGGCCTGCAGGATTTTTTCACAGGCCATCATCACGCCCAGATCAATCACCTTGTAATTGTTGCATGCCAGTACAACGCCGACGATGTTCTTGCCGATGTCGTGCACGTCGCCTTTGACGGTCGCGAGCAGGACTTTTCCCCGCGCCTCGTGCGGCGCCAGGCCGGCCGCCAGTTTTTCCTGCTCCATGAACGGTTGCAGGTATGCCACGGCCTTCTTCATGACGCGGGCCGATTTGACCACCTGCGGCAAAAACATCTTGCCCGCGCCGAACAGGTCGCCCACCACCGACATGCCGTCCATCAACGGCCCTTCGATGATTTGCAAACAGCGCTCGTACAGATGGCGAGCTTCTTCCACATCCTGATCGATGTAGCGATCGACGCCTTCGATCAACGCATGCTTCAATCGTTGCTCGACCGGCTCTTTGC
>JBJOLO010000020.1:0-4562 GCA_046045565.1 Planctomycetota bacterium
GTGTGTTGAATCGTGATCAGTCCGACATTCAGTTCGGTGTCGCGATCGCCCGCGAATCGGAGGGTGCCAACCACCTGAACCAGTCGGATCACATCGGCGCTTTTGCGATTGTAGTTAACATGGGTTCCTCGCGCGACGAGCACGCGATCGCCGGCCTTGGGGATCCGTGCGGGTTGCCAGGTGGCCGCGTCCGACCAGTTGCCGTCGCGCACCGAGCGAATGGAGAACTCGACCTGCTCATGATGATCATGGTTGCCGCGAGCCGGTTGGGCTTCGAAGGCCATGGTGGCGAACAGGCAGCATAGGATGCATGCCCGGCTTGTGGAGAGGATGGAGGTGAGCATGGGTAGAGTTCCGAGGCGGGAGGGGATCCAAATGGGGGCTTATCAGGAAGCGTTTTTACCACGAAGGACCTGGAGTTGCACGAAGGAACCGACGAGCGATTTATTTTTTTGGGGCAGGGGTGGGTTCCCGATCGGGTCGATCACGGTGCGGTTGCAAAGTCGGCACGAGCGGCATCACCGGATTGGGAGCTGGCGGGCGAGCTCGCGTGAGGTGCGGATTATAGCGGATGGATCGTGGCGGGCGGGTGGGACTGCAGGGATGCGTTCAGGGTGGGGGACGGGTTTTATTCCGCCGCTGCGTGGGGCGTGAGCGGTGATAAGCAGGCTGCGGAGCGGCAATTTTCAACGGGTTGGGCGCTGCGACGTATGTTTTCTATGTATTGAAGTGACGTGTTCTCCTCAAATCCGTTGAGAAACAGCGCCCCGTGGCAAGTCGTTCCTTGGCCATCGCACCGAGTGTTTCTGCTGCAAGCGCGAGCGCGAATGCGGCCGCGGTCGGCGTGCGCGGTTTGCGCAGCGATACGTTGTTGGTGAGCATCGTGATGTTGCTGACCATGACGGTCGTGCAACGCGGCATTGGTTTCGTGCGAGGCGTGTTGCTCTGTCGCTGGCTGGAGCCGAGCGAGCTTGGTCAGTGGGATATGGCTCTGGGGTTTCTCGAATTGGCAGCGCCCGTTGCGGTGCTTGGCATTCCCGGCTCGTTCGGTCGTTATGTGCAGCGCTATTTGCTCTCGGGCCAATTCCGGTCGTTCTTGCGACAGACGATGGTCGTGACCGCGTTGCTCGCGAGTGCGTCGATTGCGGCGCTGGTGCTGCAGGCCGGCACGGTCTCGGACTGGCTGTTCGGCACGCGGGACAAGTCCGGGACGGTATTGTTGCTGGCCGGCGGGCTCGGTGTGTTGGTCGCTTATTACTTCCAGAATACGGTGTTGACCGGATTGCTGCAGAATCGCGTTTCGTACCGGTTGGAGCTGATTCAGAGCCTCGCGTTCACTGGGCTCGCGCTGTTGTTGGTCGGGCTGACGGACAGCGGCGCGTGCGGCGTGATTATCGCGTATGCCGCGGCGTGCGGCGTGTCGCTGGTGGTGGGCTTGGTTTGTTTTCGCGCGAGCCATCAGCCGGTTGACCACGTTCCCTTACCAGCTCGATCGCTTTGGCCGACGTTGTTGCCCTTTGCGTTGTGGGTCTGGGGCACGAACTGGCTGGCGAATCTCTTCGAGTTGACCGATCGCTACATGCTGGTGCACTTCAGCGGTTTGGCGTCGGACGAGGCGTTAGGGCTGGTGGGCAATTATCACAGCGCGCGCATTGTGCCGCTGTTATTGGTGTCGGTTACGGCTTCGCTGGGGACCATTCTGACTCCGTACTTGAGTCGCGATTGGGAGGCCGGTCATCGCGAGGCGGTGGGCGTAAAGCTGAACTTGTTCGTCAAGGTGGTGAGCTGGCTGTTGTGTGCGGGCGCGGTGGCGATCATGTGGATCGGTCCGTGGCTGTTCGGCACGGCGCTGCGCGGCAAGTATGCGGGCGGCGAGACGGTGCTTCCTTGGACGCTGACGTATTGCATATGGTTCGGGGTGGCGCGGGTATCGCAGAAGTACCTGTGGTGTGTGGAACGCGTGGGGCTGGCGACGCTTGCCTGGTCGCTGGGGCTGGGCGTGAATGTTGTGCTCAATCTGGTGCTGCTGCCGCGGCTTGGCCTTTCGGGCGTGGTGCTGGCGACTGCAGCCGGCAACTTCGTCAGTCTCGTGCTGATTGCGGGCTTCAACCGCTATCTAGGTTTGCATACGGATCGGGGCATGTGGGCGTTGTTAGCGCTGCCGCTGGCGTTGCCGTGCGGACCGCTGGCCGCGACCGCGGTGCTGGCCATCGTGCTGCTGCTGACATGCAAGACGTCGCACGTTCTAAGCGAGGCGGAGCGCAATATCTTGTATCAAACCGGACTCAGAGGAATCCAAAAGCTTCGAGCCAAAGCGAACTTGAAGCCGGCCGTTTAACTTTTTTGGTTTCGGGAAAATCGTTCGTTGAGACGCAGCCATGAAAACGAGTGAACCTGACTGCCTGATGACATCGAATTCGAACTCGCCGGACCCTGCCGCTAAGTCACCGTCCCGAGCGCGTTCGCGGCGGGTGCTGATTCTGGGCAACGACGACCGGGTGGTCTTGGCGATCGCGAGGTCGCTGGGTCGACAGGGCTTGGAGGTTCACCTGGCTTGGCATTCGCCGCACTGTCTGGCACGCCGCTCCCGCTACATACGGCAGACGTTTTCACTTCCCGTGTGCAATGGACCGTCTGCCGCTTGGCGGGATGCGTTGTGCGAGCATCTGGACAAGTACGATTACGACCTGGTGATTCCGTGCAATGAGTCGAGCGTCGTACCGCTGCAGCGGCATGCGGAGTCGTTCCGCCGTTATTCCAATATCTACTTGCTCGATCACGATCATTTCCGGCTGACGTTCGATAAGCCTGAATGCTGTGCATTGGCGGAGCGATTGGGGGTCTGCATGCCCCGCACGCGGCCGATCGCGCCGACGGATCGGGCGGAAGATCTCGTTCGCGACTTGCAACTGCCGATCGTGGTCAAGCCGCACAGCACGTTCAATGGCCAGCAGCAGGCGAACCTGGTACGACGTGCGAACACAGTCGAGGAATTGACGGGCATTTTGGGTGACTCGACGCCAGAGGAGGCGTCGCTAGCTCAGGAATGCTTCATCGGCACCGGGGTGGGCATCGAACTGATCGCTCGGGACGGTAAGATCCTTAGCGCGTTCCAGCACCGACGCCTTCACGAGTCGATCGAGTTTGGCAGTTCGTATCGCAAGAGCGTGTCTGTAAATCCGGAGCTGCTTGAGGCATCGGCGAAGCTGATGGGCGCGATCGGGTACACCGGCGTGGCGATGGTCGAATTTGTGTTCAACTATCAGACGGGCCGCTGGGTGTTTTTAGAGATCAACGGCCGGTTCTGGGGATCGCTACCGTTGGCGGTTGCGGCGGGTGCCGACTTTCCTTACTACCTGTATCAGTTGCGGGTCGAAGGGCGTCGCGAGTTTCCGGCGTCGTATCGCACCGACGTGTATTGTCGCAATCTGATGTTGGACTTTCAGGGGATGCGTTCGCGTTCACGGACGGACGGTCATCCGCGACAGGTCTCGTGGCTGACGCCCCTGCGTGATCTAGCTATCGTCTGTTCAGGCCACGATCACCTGGACAATCTGACTTGCGACGATCCGGTACCGGGGCTGGTAGAACTGGTGCGGGTGACCGGGCAGTTCTTCAGAAAACTGGCTCGCAAAGTTCCGTTGCGGCTGCCGCACTGGCCGGATCGCCGACCGCTCGCGGCCAACGTGCCCCGTGCCTAAACGCGAAGCGAGATTGCCGCGGACCGTTTTTTACCACGAAGGACACGAAGAGCACGGAGGTCGTTGAACTGCTCAGCGACCATCCTCGACTTTGTGACCTACGTCGGACCAAGGACGGCACGCCGGTCCTTTCGTGATATCTCTCGGCAACGCTAAAGCCGTTGCCATAGGATGAGATTTGTTCCATCCTGAGCTGTGTGATTCGGGTGCCACTGCCAGCCATGACCTGATAGGTCATGGCTGACAGTGTTGATTGGACCACGGAGGGAGGACGTGCTGATCAGCTTCCCAGCCAGTCCAGTGGGCTGGGGTGTTACTGCCGAATGAGGTCAACGAAGCAGTTGGCTTTTTCTGTATTGTCAGCAGCTGGGGTGGGCCCGTTTGGTGTCACCTAACCTTGAAACCAGTTCCACCCTAGCCCCGATTCCGATTGGGGAATGGTTGAGCAGTTCTTACTTCTGTGGTGTGATCCGACACTGTCAGGTGGTCTTGGTTTTCTGAGGCCTTGAGGGCCTCAGAAAGCCAAGACCAACTGGCAGTGGCACCCAAGCATCTCATTCGGGTGTTACTGCCAGCCATGACCTGATAGGTCATGGCTGACAGTGATGATTGGACCATGGAGGGAGGACGTGCTGATCAGCTTCCCAGCCAGTCCAGTGGGCTGGGGTGTTACTGCCGAATGAGGTCAACGAAGCAGTTGGCTTTTTCTGTATTGTCAGAAGCTGGGGCGGGTCCGTTTGATGTCACCTAACCTTGAAACCAGTTCCACCCTAGCCCCGATTCCGATTGGGGAATGGTTGAGCAGTTCTTACTTCTGTGGTGTGATCCGACACTGTCAGGTGGTCTTGGTTTTCTGAGGCC
>JBJOLO010000177.1:0-9650 GCA_046045565.1 Planctomycetota bacterium
AATGGCTACACCGGTCGCAACTTCCGGGATAGTCGGAACGTGCTGCGGTACGCATTCGGTCGGACAATCGAGGCTTCATTCTCCAACATCGACATTGGCGGCATTCTCTCGAACGTCGCCAACAAGTTCTTGCTGGAAGGTTTTTTCAGCGTCGAACGTACCTGGCGGAACATCTGTGCCGTCCGGAACGTGAGTGACTTTAAGACTGTGACCAGTTACCGACTGGTTGGGAAAGACCAGTACGAATTGGTCGCTCCTGGTGGCGAACTGAAGCACGGGACGCTTGGTAATGAGAGCTACACCAACAAGGCTGACACCTACGGTTTGATGCTCGCCATCGATCGGCGCGACATCATCAATGATGACCTGGGTGCCATCACGACGGTGCCACGTAAACTTGGCCGCGGCAGTGGCCTGAAGATCAATGACATCTTCTGGTCTACGTTCATGAACAACGCCAGTTTCTTCACAGCAGGTAACAAGAATTACCTGACCGGTGCCGACACGGCACTCAACATCGACGGCCTGACGAAGGCCGAGGTGGCGTTCATGGATCTGACCGACACCGATGGCAAACCGATCGGCATCATGCCGTCGGTCATGCTCGTACCGACAGCCCTGTCGGCCATCGGGTCGCAGCTATACAAGTCGTTGGAGCTGCGGGATACCACCGCCAGCACCAAGTTCCCCGTTGCCAACCCGCATCAGGGCAAGTTCCGCGTTGAAGTCAGCCGTTATCTGGCGAACAGCAGCTACACCGGCTACTCGGCCAAAGCGTGGTACCTGCTGGCCGAGCCGGGCGACTTGCCGGTGATCGAGGTCGCGTTCCTCAACGGCCAGGAAGCGCCAACGATTGAAACGGCTGACGCCGACTTCAACGTGCTTGGTGTGCAGATGCGAGGCTATCACGATTTCGGCGTCGCTCTGCAAGATCCGCGCGGCGCGATCAAGAGTAAGGGCGAAGTCTAGGCTCCGTAAGTTAGACAAATCAGCATTTCAGGAGACTCAAATATGCCTCAAGCAACGTTCGTTCAAGACGGCCGATCTATCGACCATACGCCCGCCAGTGCACTTGCATCCGGCGATGTCGTGGTCCAAGGCGATTTAGTGGGTGTGGTATTTCGACCACTGGCGGCAGGTGAACTTGGCGCTCTGTGTGTGGAAGGAATCTTCGACTTTAACAAGAGCGCCGGCGTCTCGTACACCGTCGGCACCATCCTTTACTGGGACGACACCAATAACGTGGTCACTACCACTGCCACGGGCAACAAGTCGATCGGCAAGGCAGTCAAGGCGGCAAGCACGACCGATACCACGGTCCGTGTACGACTCAGTCAGTGATTTTTGGGCGTTCAAATTGATCTTTTTCTACACATTGCAGAGGACCGATCCATGAAACGATTCGTTTTGATCGCGGCTGTCGTGATGCTTGTGCTTTTGGCCAGTGCACCGGCAGATGCCGCTTGCGGTCGGATTCGTGCCGGGGTGCGTGACGTTGCGACGGCTCCCTTTCGATTGATTCGTGCAGTGCGGCACCGTCATGGTCGCTGCGGTGCGACTCGCGGCTGCCAAAACGGTGCGTGCAATTGTGAAGCTCGCTGAACTTTCCGAAGTGGAGGTTAGCCTTGAAACCGCTGCTGTTGACGCTCGCCGTCTGGATTGCTGTGGTCGCCACCGTGAATGCCCAAACCGTGGAGTGCCCCGATCGCCGCTTGGCAGTCGATCTTCCACCGGACATCCGAACGTGGTTCCGCAATCCGGACGGGTCGTGCGTCCAGTGTTCGATCGGGATGTGCGGCGTCGATCAGAACGTACCACCCGCCGCGACGCTCTTGTGGGATACCGAGTACGGCAAGCGGGAGCGGGGCGGTTCGGGACCGTCGCGAGTTTCGGATTACTGCCATCGCCGAGGCATTCGAGCCTTCAACATCACGGGACAGAACACGTGGGATTGGATGAAGTGGGCAGCGGCGACCGGGCGGGGAGCTGCGATCGGAGCAGGGACGGCGCACTTCCAAACGCTGATGGGCTACGACCCGAAGGCTGGTAGGTGGTACGTCTGCAACAACAATTCTCCCAGCCGCATCGACACCTATGACGAATCGTCGTTCCGGCGATTGCATCTGGCCAGCGGCCAATGGGTGGTGATCCTCGACTACCCGCCGCATCCCGAACGGCCCCGCTACTACCGCTGGTGGTGATGCGAACATCCAACACAGGAGACTCGGTTCATGAAAACGTTTATGCGATCGTTGTGGATTCTGATTCTGTTGCCGGTGTTGGGGTATGCCGATCCTCCGCAAGTCGATCAGGCGGAAGTCTTGCGGCTGGGCGATCTGGTGCAATGTGTAGGCGACATCCGTTCTGCTGGCGACGAGGCTTTTGTCGCGGCGATGGGCCCGCCGGCCAGCGACGCTGACAAGTGGTTTATCAGTGTGATCACCAAGCGGGGCTGTTCGCAATGCGAACAACTGAAGAAGGATTGGAGCAGCAACGAATGGCTTTTGGCGTTGGCACAACCAACGGTCCCCAAACAGTCTTGGGCACACTACACGATTTACGATCGGGACGATCGCAGCCAGGCGTTTCGATTTGAAAACATCAAGGTCACGGCATACCCGACGATCCTCGTACAGCCGCCGCGGACCGGACGCTACGGAGATCCAGCCACGGTCGTTTACCAGGGCGTCTATGGCAGCGATCCTGAAAAACAGGCTCGAGCTATTACCGGTGCCATTCGTCAGTATGTTGCCAAGTTGAAGAATCTGGAATCGACACCGCCAGCAGGTAACACCCGGCAGGTAGCTGCCGATCCGCCGTGGCAGCCGACGCCTCGTGTTGATCCATGGCAACCTTCGCTGCTGCCGAATGTGCCGCTGCCCACGATCGACCCCACAATCCCACCGCAATCGCCGCTGGTGGTTTCCACGTTTCCGTGGTCGGCCGTGTTAACGCTGGTCGTCGCCGGATTCTCGATGCCGGCCGCGATCGCTTTGGTGATCTGGGTGGTGTCGTTCATCCGGGCCCGTCGCCAGGCAGCCGGTCAACCGCCGCTGGTCGACCAGAAAACATTGGACCAGGTGCTGGACATTCTCAAGCGGCTTGCGGACACGCAGATCCCACCTGCCTCGAGCAACACAGAGCGGGGCAGGAACCGTGGATGATCTGCTGCAATACGGGCAGGAATGGCTGGCCGATCAGCTGAAGCAGCACGCTTCGCGCCAGTTCGTCTACCGGCGTGGTGCTCTGCAAACCTCAGTTCAGGCCACGATCGGTCGCACGCTACTGAAACTCGACGACGCTTACGGTGGCGTGCGGATGGAATGGACCGATCGCGACTTTTTGATCCACGCGTCGGATCTTGTGCTGGGAGGTTCGGTCGTGACCCCCGAACGGGGAGATCAGATTCGGGAATCGGCCGGAGTAAATACGGCAGTCTATGAAGTGATGGCATACGGCGGCGAACCGCCGTGGCGATACAGCGATCCGTTTGGAACCGTGCTTCGAATCCACACCAAATTCATTGGAGTGGAGTAATGCCATCGCAACTCATCATCATCGCCGACTCAGTGCGAGATCAACTGAATGCGACAGCGTTTAGTCAAGCATTTGTCGCCATACGCCATTATGAGCCGACGTACGATCTTCACGCGATGCCGGACTTACACGTAAGCGTTGTGCCGCGAGCGGTGTCAAGCAAGAGCCTCGATCGTAGCCGAGACAGCTTCGATTACGAAATCGATATTGCAGTGCAGAAGAAGACGGAGTCAACGCTTTCGAATCTCGATGCATTGATGGAACTCGTGGAAGAAATCGCCGACCACTTGCGACTGAATGGCTTGGCAACCTATCCGGCAGCTCACTGCGTGCAGGTTTCGCATCAACCGATTTATTCAAGCGATCATCTGCATGAATTTCGGGTTTTTACCAGCGTTCTATCCGCCACCTATCGAGTCTGGAGGTGACGAGCGATGGCCACGATCGGATTCAATAAGAAACAATACTTTTTCGATCGGCAGATTGTGATCGATGCCATTGGTCGTGCGGCCGCCAAGAACCTGTCGAGGGCTGGCAGCTTCATTCGCACGTCGGCCCGATCGTCGCTGCGACGCCGTAAAAAGATTTCGTCACCGGGCGAGCCGCCGAGCGTCCATGCGCAGGATCGTGTGGCGACGCTCAAGAACATCTGGTTCGTGTTCGATCCAGCAAATCGCAGCGTGGTGGTTGGTCCACTCAAACTGAATGGCTCGCGGCTGGAAGGCAGCGATCGGCAGACTGTTCCTTCGCTGCACGAATTCGGAGGCACGGCTGTGGTGGGGCAGCGTAAACGCAAACGCCGTGCGAAATACGCACCGCGACCGTTCATAGGACCCGCGATGGAACGGGAACTGCCGAAGTTCGCCGGACTGTGGGCCAATTCCGTCAAGTAATGAGGATGCATCATGGCAGTCAAACTCGGGCTCGATGCCAAGCTGTTTCGGAACACGGGGACGTACGGGACTCCAACCTGGAATGAGATTACGAACGTCAAGGATGTTACGCTCAATCTGGAAGCCGGCGAAGCGGACGTGACCACGCGTGGCAATAACGGTTGGCGAGCCACGGTGGCGACGCTCAAAGACGGTTCCATTGAATTCGAAATGGTCTGGGATTCGGCGGATGACGATTTTACGTCAATCCGCGACGCGTTTCTCAACAAGACTGCGATCGAAATGGCGGTCATGGACGGTGCGATGACGAGTCCTGGATCGCAAGGCCTGCGGGCCAGCTTCATGGTGACCAGCTTCAGTCGCAACGAGCCGCTGGAAGAAGCTATTTCGGTCAGCGTGACGGCCAAGCCGACCTACTCGACCAATCCACCGAGTTGGATGACTACCACTTAAGCACGAAAGCGACGATGCGAACCTTTACCGACAACGCTGGTCGCACCTGGACGGTGCAAATCAACGTCGCAGCGATTAAACGCGTCCGCGGTCTTGCTGGGATGGACCTCTACAAGCTGGTGGACGACGGCTTTCAGTCGCTAGCCAAACTCGTGAGCGATCCCGTGCAACTGGCCGATGTACTGTTCTGCCTGGTGAAAGACGAGGCGGATGCCAGGCAGATCACGGATGAAGAGTTCGGCCGAGGCCTGGCGGGCGATGCCATCACGTTGGCAGCCGACGCGTTCGTGGAGGAGCTAATCGATTTTTTCCCCGATGCCCGCACGCGGGCGGGCCTGCGGAAGGTGATCGAGGCGGGGCGGAAGGTACGGCAGAAACTGCTGACACACGCGGAAACGCTGCTGGAGCGGATCGATCCCGAGATCGAGGCCAAAAAGCTGATCGCCTCGTTTGGCAACTCGCCGGAATCCTCGGACTCGATCCCGGACCGTTCACACTCCGAGAGTTAGTCGCGATGGGAGAGGCCAAGAGCCAGCAGGCCTGGGCACATACATCCAGCGTACTGGCCATGCTTGCCAACCTCCATCGTGACCCCAAGAAAACGCGGACGTACAAGCCTGATGACTTTAATCCGCACGTGCGAAAACATTCGGTGACGATCCAGAAGGTCGGGATCGGCCTGCTAAAGCAAGTGTTTATTGATAGCCGCAAGGAAGGACTGTAAGCGATGGGGTTATCGCAAGGCATCCGAGCCGGTGCGGCCTACGTCGAGCTGTACACCAAAGACAGCCGACTGGTGAAAGGTTTGCAGGCTGCCGAGAAGAAGCTGCAGGCGTTCGGGGCGGGGATCACCTCGATCGGCACCAAGCTGGCCTCCTTGGGTGTCGGCGTCGTCACACCGCTCTTGGGTGCCGCCAAGGTGTTCGCCGACATGGGCAGCGACATGGTCGACATGAGCCAGCGGACGGGCGTATCGGTCGAGGCATTGTCGGAACTCGGATTCGCCGCAGGACATTCGGGTGCCGACATCGAAACGCTCGAGAATGGCCTGCGTAAGATGCAGAAACAGGTTGTCGAAGCGGCCAATGGTTCGCAATCTGCCCGCGACGCACTCGGAAAGTTGGGACTCACGGTCGCCGACCTAGCGTCGTTGTCCCCCGACGAGCAGTTCAAGTTGATTGGTGACCGGCTCTCACAAATCCAGAACCCGACGCTCAAGGCCGCACTGGCCATGGAAATCTTCGGCAAGTCAGGTACCAAGCTGCTTCCACTATTCGCCAATGGTGCTCAAGGGATGGAGGAACTCCAGCAGCAGGCTCGCGATTTGGGATTAACGATGTCCACCGACGATGCCCAGGCTGCCGAGGCGTTCGGCGACACGCTCGACGTCTTGTGGAAGGTGCTGAAGCAGGCCGTTTTTACGATCGGTTCGGCCTTGGCACCGCTGCTCACGGAGGTCGCCAACGGTTTTACGCGGGTCGTCGTGACCGTCTCGAACTGGATCAAGGAGAACAAAGATCTGGTGGTGATGGTCTTCAAGATCGCCGCCGCCGCGATTGCCGCCGGCGGAGCGCTGATTGTGTTGGGAACGGCTATCTCCGGAGTTGGGGCAGCCCTCGGTGCGATTGCCACTGTGGCTACAGGCATTGGTGCCGCGATTGCCACGCTCGGTTCGATCATCGCCGCCATCCTCTCGCCGATCGGACTGGTGATCACGGGGGTCGTGGCACTGGCTGGTTATTTGCTCTATGCCTCGGGCGTGGGGCAGCAGGCACTCACTTGGCTCGCGGGTGTCTTCACCGATCTGAAGAACGATGCACTGGCTGCGTTCCAGGGAATCTCCGACGCACTGGCAGCCGGCGACATCGGCCTGGCTGCCAAGGTGTTGTGGCTGACACTCAAGATGGAATGGCAGAAAGGCATCAATTGGCTCCAGGAAAAATGGATCGCTTTCAAGGAGTTTTTCGTATCGGTGTGGACGGAGGCCGTGTTCGGTCTGTCGAAGATCATGACCAATGCCTGGGCCGGGCTGCAATCGTTCTGGACCGAAACGGTGGCCGCGATGTCCACAGCCTGGACGGTGTTTGCCAGTGGAGCGGTCTCCGCGTGGACGGGGGCACAGAATTTTATCGCCAAGGGCATCGTGCAGCTGATGGGCCTGCTCGACGATTCGATCAATGTCGAGGCCACGCTTGCCACGCTCAACGAAGATTTCCAGCGAGAGCAACAGACACGCCAGCGGGCGACGCAGCAGCAACTTTCGGGCATCGAAGGTGACCGCCAACGGCGGCAGGCGGAAATCGAACAGCAGCGGACGGGTACACTCGGCACGCTGGAGCAGGATCGACAGCGGGCGGACGCCGAGCGGCAGCGGCAATTCGATGCGGACCTGAAGCAATCGGAGGACGCCTTGGCGGCCGCACGCCAGGAATGGGAATCGGCACTTGCCGAGTCGGCCAAGAAACGAGCCGAGACGGACACCGCCGCTCCGGATCGCACCAAGCAGGCCGAGACGAGCCTTGCCGGTTTGAACGACATGCTGGACACGACGCAGCGAAAGATCGACGTCGTCGGCACGTTCAATCCGTTAGCAGCCGCCAATCTCGGAGCCGACTCCCTCAGCGAACGCACGGCGAAAGCCAGTGAACAGGTCGCCGCCAACACGCGACGGCTGGTGCAGGAAGCACAACATGGCGGACTGGTGTTTGCGTAAGGAGACACGGGCGTGCCCACCATCATCGAACGCTACAACAGCCGCGAGGCCACCGAGGGGGCTGAAAGCCCGTCGGTTGACCTTATATATAGTGTCACGGGAACCGAGGACGATCTGGCGGTGCGGTCGCTGGTCGAATCCACGATTCCCACCATTTACCTGGGCCTGGTATTCCAGACGTATCACATCGTCCACCAGGGCGGGGGCGTGTGGGAGGTTTCGGTTCGCTATGGCAAGAAGGAGCCAAAGGACACGGGCGATTCGTCGTTCTCGTTCGATACCGGCGGTGGCACAACGCACATCACGCAGTCGCTCGCGACGATCGGGGGCTACGCTCCGCCTGGAAAAACGGCTCCTAACTTCCAGGGAGCCATCGGAGTCACCACCGATAGCGTCGAAGGGACCGACATCACGGTCCCGATCTACAACTTTACCGAGACGCACTACATCCCGATCGCTTTGGTCACAGGCGGATACAAGGCGACGCTGTTCTTTCTGACCGGCAAGGTGAATGGCGGTTCCTTCAAAGGTTTCGCTCCCGGTGAAGTGCTGTTTCTGGGTGCCTCCGGATCGCAGCGGGGCAAGGAGGACTGGGAGATCACCTTTCGATTCGCAGCCAGTCCCAATGTGTCGGGCCTGTCGGTGGGACCGATCAGCGGAATCGACAAACGGGGCTGGGAATATCTCTGGGTGCGATACGCGGACGCGGAGGATCAGAATGTGCTCGTGAAGCAACCGATCGCAGCCTACGTCGAGAAGGTGTACGACGAGGGCAACTTCGCCGGCCTCGGCATAGGAACCTGAGCCGATGGGCGACGCCTTGAAAAAAGTGCAGTCGGGTCAGAGGCTGGAAATCCCGGCCGAAACCTACAACGCCTTTCTCGACGCCGTCCGTGCCGAACGGGCCCGTCGACACAACATCGAGCAGGATGCGGGCAACGAATTTCGTCAGACCGGCATCGTCAAGGTTCGCAACAATACGGGAGCCCGCGAACGGTTCGATATCCTGGGTCTCGAAACGCCGATCATCGATCCCAACGTCAATCTGCCCGAGTTCAAAAACCGCCCCACCTTCGCTACCACCACTCCCAAACTGCCCGATCACCAAGGCCGATTCGCGGTGCTCCTGGAGCCGCTGGCCGCAGACGGGATCGGACGCGGCATCGTCAGCGGTGTCACTATCTGCCGGGTGTGGGCCGACGCGGAGGCACAAGAGTATCAATTCGCTGAAGCCGAACAAGGTAATACCGATTATCTGCGGATGGTGGAGTCGGGTAGTGCTCAGGTGCTTTGGCGTGAATCGGGCACCGGACTCAAGTGGGCGATCGTGCGGCTCGGGAATCACGACGAAGACCAGCGGCTCATTCATTTCGAACTGACGGACGAATTGCAGCTTGGCGGCTATGCACCGGCCAAGCAGCTGGAGTGGACGGGCGGAACGTGGCTGCCCGGTAAAGACATTACCGTGATCGACTGGTACACGAGTCCCGGCATGTGGCAAGGCTACGCTGGCTATCGCGGCCTGGCGTTGGATCGCCCCGGCACTGAAAACCAATTCGACATCGTGTGGATGGAGACTCCGGCCCGCTCGATCGAGTTTCAACTTACGCAGAACATGGGCTATGCCGGAGCGGGCCAGGCGATGGCCGCAGTCACCGACTATTATCTGCAGGGCAAAAACCCGGGTCCGCTGGTGACGGTGTACGACGCCCAAGGCAATTATCCGCGAGCCCTGGCCGGAGCAAAGGGCAAGGCCCGCTGGCAGGATCGGGTGCGACGATACGAGATCGTCGAATGCAACCAGATGGCGATCGGGCTCGCCTGCAAGCTGTCTTACAAAATGTGCTCGCAGGATGCCACGGGTACGCTCACAGGCCATACGGTGCTGACGTTTCCGCCGTACGGCCAAACACCGAATCCGCTCCCGACCACAGCTCGCAACTACTACCGCCTTGCGGGGCGTGGCGGCGATTGGTGTCTGGTGCTGTGGGACCAGGACATTCAGGATTGGGCGATCGTCCAAGTTCAGCACCACGAGATCGAGGTGCCCATCA
>JBJOLO010000179.1:0-17455 GCA_046045565.1 Planctomycetota bacterium
CGAGCCGAGGATACATCTATATTCGGCATGAGTACGAAGAGCAGATTGCGTTGATGCGCAGCGAGATCGAGCGTGTGGCGAGCATGGGGTTGTGCGGCGACCATATTCTGGGCTCGGGACGCTCGTTCGCCGTCGAAGTGTTTGTAAGTCCGGGCGGGTACATTTGCGGTGAACAGACTGCCTTGGTGGAGGCGATTCAGGACCATCGTGCGGAGCCGCGTAATCGACCGCCGGAATTGCAAACCAATGGACTTCACGACATGCCGACGTTGCTCAACAACGTAGAGACGTTGGCATGGGTGCCGAGCATCGTGTTGCGAGACGGCACGTGGTACGCGCAGCAGGCCGCACGACCGGACAGTCGAGGTGCACGATTCTTTTCGGTATCGGGCGATGTCATGCGACCCGGCGTGTACGAGGTGCCGGTGGGGATCACCTTCGGACAATTAATCGATGACTATTGCGGCGGGATGCGTCCGGGTGAGCAACTCAAAGCTGCGGCACTCTCCGGTCCCTCCGGAGGTTTTGTGCCGGCGAAGATTCCGCTCGCCACCTTCCCCAAGTCCACGCAAGATCGTTTGCCTTCGCAAGACGGTTTTGTGAACCTCCGCGATCTGGAACTGGATGTCCCGCTGTTCCGAAAATGGAACCTGATGTTGGGCGGCGGCATCGTAGTCTACGGGATGAGTGCCGACTTGGTTGAGCAAGCGGTCGTGTGCCAGGAGTTCTACCGCAGCGAATCGTGCGGCAAATGCGTGCCGTGCCGAATCGGCTCGACCCGATTCGCGGAACTGGCCAGTGCCATTCAGGCCGGCGAGTGCACGCCGCAAACGATCGAATCGCTCCAACGCCCCGACAGCGTCATTGTGGAACTCGGCACCACCATGCGGCAAACGGCAATTTGCGGGCTCGGAACGGTAGCGGCGAATCCGCTGTCCTCGTTGTTGTCCTATTTCCGTGACGAAATCCAGCCGCGGCTGCGCGAGTCCTCCTGAACGGAACGAGATGCGAAATGGCAATCGACAATTATTTCGACGAGACGGCTCATCTTTGGGAAGAGGAAGGGCTCTTTGCGCGCGACGTCCAGGGACAGTTGATTCGTGTTGTGGCCGCCACGGCCCGTCAATACGACGAACTGGTCACCGTGGTGATCGATGGCCAAACGGTGCGCGTGCCCCGGGCTGTGCCGCTGACCGATTCCCAGGGAAATGTGGTGCTCGATTCGGCAGGGAGAACGATTCCTCGCCGTACGACGATCCTCGACGCGACCTCGCAACTGTATCGCAGCGATAATCCTGCGGCCACGCTTCCGATTCCGACGCTCTGCCACGCTGACCATCTGCGACCTGTCGGCGTTTGCCGGGTCTGCTCGGTCGCGGTCGCGCGGCTCGAACCCGACCGGAACAATCCGGGAAAAATGCGGGAGGTCAGTGGCGAAAAACTGGTTCCGGCGTGTGTGCAGCCGGTCGAACCCAACATGGTTGTGCATACCATGTACTCGACGACCAATCCGGTCGCGGCGGGCTCGGTGCGCAAATCGGTGAAAGTACTTGTGGAGCTTCTGGCTGCGGACCATTTGCCGAACGGAACGATTCCCTCAACGGAAGACGCGCGGTTTGGGAGCGACCTGGAGCGATTGGCCTGTCGCTTGTCGAACGAATTGTCTCTCGACCCGGCTCGGGTCGCGCCGCGACGCCGCTTGGACTATCCGGCCGACGTGTCGTCCTCGCTGATCGCGATCGATCCGAATGCCTGCATTCTCTGTGATCGATGTTCGCGGGCATGCAATGAAGTGAAACACAACTATGTGATCGGTCGCACGGGAAAAGGATACTCGGCACGGATCGGTTTCGACCTGAATGACCCGATGGGCCATTCCAGTTGCGTGTCGTGCGGCGAGTGCATGCTGCATTGTCCAACGAAGGCACTGACGTTTCGGGAGCCGGTCGAGTCGGACTGGTGGCGTGAGGCGATGCAGCATCCGAACAAGTCGGCAGTCACGGCAGAGGAGTTGGAAGGCCATCCGCTGCTTGGCTGTTTGCCCTACCGATTTCGCCAATGGAATCAAAGCGCGATCGTGCGTTGGAAAGTTCGCGCGGGCGAAGAGCTGTGCCGTTTAGGCGAGTATGGTACGACGGCGTTTATCCTGAACGCAGGCAGCTTCGAGATTTTTCCCAATGATCCGCGTGCGCGTGGTGATGCATCGCAACCGGGAAAGGTGGGAGGTGGATTATTCAGTCGCTGGTTCCGAGGCGACAGTCGTCGCAGCGTGTTGGATCAACTGCAGCCGGCATTCGTTGCCACCACCGACGACGTGATTCTGGGTGAAATGACCTGCATGAATTACTATCCCCGCACGGCGACGATTCGGGCTCGTAGCGACGGGGAAGTGTTTGAAGTGCGCCGCAACGTGCTGTTCTCGCTGCAACGTAATCCGCAAGCGCGGGAAATCCTGGACGGCGTGTATCGCGAACGATCGCTTCGGCGGCATTTGGACACGGTGTCGTTCTTCGCCGATCTCGATGCAAAAGAAAAACAGGAATGCCGCGAGTTCCTGCACGACCGCGTGCAGCTTTTGCAAGTGGATCCGGGTCAAGTGATTTTTCGGCAAGGCGAGCGGCCCGACGCGTTCTTTATGATCCGGCACGGTTACGTGAAGATCACTCAGACTTTTGCCGAACACGAGCGAGTGCTGAACTATTTTGGGCCGAACCGGCATTTCGGCGAGATCGGACTCGTGGGCGATTCGCCCGAATTGGCCTCGCTTATGCCCGAGGGCATGAAAGAGCGCCGTACCGCGACCTGTGCTGCGCTCGACGATGTCGAATTAGTTCGCATCGATCGCACCACCTTTCAGGAAATGTTGCTGCGGTTCACCAAGCTTCGAGACCGTTTCGTGGCGATCGCGCGGGATACGCTCGTGCGTCAGGAAGCTCCCGAGCGAGCGATCGGACGCAGCCAGCATCTTGGTCCTTTTACGGATCAAGGCTTGTTTAACGCACAGCGGCTCCTCGTGCTTGATCTGGAGGCTTGCACCCGATGCGATGAATGCAGCAAAGCGTGTGCAGACACGCATCAAGGCATCACGCGCGTCATTCGGGATGGCTTGCGATTCGATAAATGGCTCGTGGCAAGCTCGTGCCGATCATGCACGGACCCCTACTGCCTGGTCGGGTGCCCCGTCGATGCCATTCATCGACATGGCGAGAGGCAGGAGATCAGCATTGAAAGTCATTGCATCGGTTGCGGCCTGTGCGCGAACAATTGTCCGTACGGGAACATTAACATGCATGGCGTTGAGCAGTTGCGGCCCGACCCTGTCCAGCCGTCGCGAAAAATGGCGGTGGTTCAGCAGAAGGCGACGACCTGCGACTTGTGCCAGAATATCGTCGGACCGAATCAAGACGTGAGTTGCGTGTTCGCGTGTCCGCATCATGCCGCGTTTCGCATGAGCGGCAGCGAACTGCTGGATCGCGTGGCAGGCAACGCGAACAAGTAGCGTGCCGTCGGCCTTGCTAAGGCTTTTCCATGAGATCGAACGCTTCGATCACTTTCGCGCGGTACTGGCTGCCGAACACCAGCACCAATAGTTGCGTCATGATCTGACGTTCGTCGGTCGTCAGAAATGCTTCGCCTCCACCGGCGTATGCGATATCGACAAACTCGCGCATCCGCTGCGGACTGCGGCACGTGACGGTACTCACCACGCCCTTTCGCTGGCCATTGAAGTCCGACGCAAGCCGCAGGCAGAATCGAAAATGCTCAGTGTGTGGCGGTGCATCGCCGAACAGCAGAATGACTTTGCGTGCTCGAGGTCGAAACTCGTTGTACGACATCGACCAGCGCAATCCCTCATGAACGGCCTCGGGTTGATCGCCGCCGCCGGTGGCGCTGACGCCGGCGAGGAACTTATCAACATCTTGAATGTTCCCTGTCAACGGCAAGCCACGGACGACGTATTCGTCTCCTTCATCGCGATACGTACAGATGCCGATTCGTGCTTCCGGGATCAGCTTGATCAAGGTGCCGCCAATGCGGCGAACCTGCTGCTTCACTTGCCCGATCTCGCCGCCCATGCTTCCGGTGCTGTCGAAGGTAAGTACGATGTCGAGCCCGTTGCGGCGAAGCGATTGCAGCATTCCTTCCCAACTACCACCGCCGCCGGATCCGCCGCCCGCGGAGACATTTCCCAAATCGAACGAGCCGGAATCGCCGCCGCTGAGACTGGGAGGCCCGACTGCCAGTTCATCGCCGCCCGATGTGTCGGCCACCGCGATCCGCGGCGTCGGCACCTCCAAGACCTCGTCGGCCGGTGCAGCATTCTCGCTGGAGGATGCCTCCTCGGGCTGCAACGATTCCTCAGGCCGCTCGGTTAGAATCTCCGTTGGCAAGACTCCGATCATCACGTCGTCAGCACTCCCTGCCACGCCGCGACCTCCATCGCTGAGCAAAGCCAATAACAGAAAGAGTGCCATGTGCACAACCAGGGAGACCAGGGTCGAAAGCGAGTTCTCCAGTATGCTGCGGAATCGCCACGCATGAGGCGGCGGTGCTGAAGAACGGGATAACGGTGGCGAAGTCGAACCGGCGCCCGAAGCCGAGGCGAGTGTGGAAAACGCATTCGCGCGTTGGCAGCGAGGGCAGCGTTGCGCGGCCGATGGTCGGATCGTCATCGACGCGACGTGACCGCAATGGACGCATTGAAAACGCATGCCGCTGACTCCCTGGCCGCATTATACGCGCTACCGCATCCCTCGCGATCATCCGGCTCGCACCACAACGCAGAAAGATGACAACGGGCCAAGAGAGCCGAACTCAGGCCGATTCCACCGAGATTTCGACCTGTTCGAGTGCGGCATGGCCCGACTTCTGGAACGGCCGCGGTCTCGGCTGCGCCATTCCCTTGGCGTCGATCGTGCGACAACGCACGACATAATCGCCCGGCTTCATGCCCGGTAATGCAATCGCCCAATGCGCTTTGCCCAAAGGCGGCGGCCAAGCGATCGGTTTTCCGGTCGCAGCTTCGAATCCCAGGGTATCGGCCGGTATTTTCCCCTCGGGAAGATTCCCACCCCAAGTTTTTGGAGGTCCGAGGATCGTCGCATCATGCCAGATCGCAGAGTCGTAGTAGGGATCGCCCGCCGGCCACTCATGATCCTGCCGATGAATGCTGACCTGTACTTTCTGTAGACCTGAGACGCCGACCTGCGCGTATCCGGTAACCGGCACCATTTCGTTTGCCTTGCACTTTCTCGGCAGATGCAACGTCGCAGCGAACGACTTCAACGGACTGTCGATGTCATTGTTGCCGCTCGCATACGTGTCGTTGGCGTGCCACAAATTGCTCAAGACGACATGCGTCAGCCATTTCACCGACTTGAATCCGTACGCTTCCGGCACAATGATGCGCACCGGACCACCACGCGTGCTGTCGAGCCAATCACCGTTCAGCTTGTATGCCAGAATCACCGGCGGAAGATCGAAGGGATCTTCAAGCACACGCCCGATCGGCAGGCTGCTGCGAAACCGTTGCTCGGGATCTTGATTGTGAAAACCCCAGTAGTGCACGCGACGCAAATTCTCGGTCGGCTTCGTCATCCAGACCACGTCGCGAAGCGGAACGCCTTCCCAGATTCCCATGCCGAGTGGACAACCGATGTTGAGGCAGGTCATGACTTTGGGAAAGCGGACGGCCAGTTTCGATCCGAGTTCCAAAAGTTCAGCGAACGTCAGCGTGACCGGCCGGCGGATTTTCGCCGGGTGCTCGGGATCGCTGATCACCTCCAGTTTCCAAGTTTCACGAGTAAGCCCGGCCGCTTTCTTTCGTTCGTCGTCGAGCGTGTGGGGAATCGGCTTGCCGCGGGAGACGTCGCGAAAATCAGCTGCGGGCGTGAAGTACGGTTCGAGTTTCGATATCGCCTCGCGTAAGGACTCGGGGAATGACTCGCTGCCAGGGTCGATCGTCGCGGCCGGTTCCCGAGCGAGAGTGTCAGCCCCTCCCCAGCCCTGGAGGGCGCTTACGGCCACTCCGGAACCAAGAAAAAATCGTCGCGTTACACGAACATGCTCGTCCAGAAACTCCCATAGCGGTTTCATGCATCAATCCTTGGTTCGCGATGGCCGGTGGTTTTCTTCGTGGTCGACATAGCCTACCATAGCCCGAGTTAGCGGCTCAAATTCTTGGGACGTGCATCGGATCAGCAGTCAACGATATCTCTATGAGCAACCGCAGCCAGTTCACCGGTTCGCTGTCGCTCAATGAACTGGCCATTCTCAATACCGAGATCGCCGCTCTCGTGCATGCCGGCGTTCCCTTGCCTCGAGGTTTGCGCGATTTGAGCAGCGATCTCTCGGGCCGACTTGCTCAGTCGAGTCG
The DNA here is from genome assembly GCA_046045565.1 of Planctomycetota bacterium. GTDB lineage: Bacteria > Planctomycetota > Planctomycetia > Pirellulales > Pirellulaceae > VGZA01. The sequence goes on from JBJOLO010000179.1 coordinate 6,377, forward strand.
CGTGATAGCCGAACGCCTGGAGCGAGGAGAATCGTTGACTGCCGTGCTTGGCGATCCACAGTTGGGGTTGCCAAAAGTCTATCAGGCGGTCGTCGAAGCCGGAGCCCGTTCGGGAAACCTAGTCGCTGCGTTGGAGGGAACCGCTGAATCGTTACAGCGATCGGCTGCCGTGCGTCGGATGACGCGCATGGCGATCATTTATCCGCTGATGGTGGCGGCGCTCGCGTATTTCGGACTCGTGCTGTTCTTTTTGCAAACGCTGCCAACGCTGTTGGCGATCTACGATGACTCTCGCACCGAGCCCATCCGGGTGATCGAGGCACTGCGAGTTATCGAGGGTTGGAACGTCGTCTGGATGCCTGCTGTGCCGGTGATCCTCCTGGTGCTGGTTGCCGCTTGGTGGTGGCGCGGTCAGCGGGCAAGTTCGCTGGACCGGTTCGAGCCATCAAACAAGCTCGCCACTCGAAATTTCTCTGCGCGAACCATGCGTTATGCCGGGGAGGTAGCCACCTTTTCCGACCTGATGCGACTGTTGATCGAGCATCATATGACGACGCACGAGGCGATCAGTCTTGCGGCACGATGCTGTGCGAACGCTCGCTTCGTTGCCGATGCCGACACTCTGGCGGAGCAAATACGCATGGGTCAAGCGGCCTCCGTCGATCTACGCCAACGGTCTACGATCCCAAGCCTGTTGCGCTGGGCGCTCATCAATGCAGTGGGACGCGAGACGCTTGTCGAGAGCTTACGCGTTGCCAGTCGCTCGTATCATGAGTTGGCAACCGAGATCCATGCCAACTTGCGCCTGGTCGTTCCTACCGCACTCATGTTGCTGATCGGTTCCAGCACGTTGCTTGCCTACAGTTTGGTCAGTTTCTTGCCGTGGTTTTTGTTCATGAAAGAGCTCGCCGCTTCCTGATTTAGACGTTCCGCAAGTGCGTCACATCGACGCAGCGTTGCAACCCACATCGGGAGACGGTCCCGGAAAAATCGACCATGAATCCTGCATCCAACCATTCGCACGATGCCAACCCGCTGTCACAGCAGGTGAAGGCGGTGATCGAGAGCCAGTTGCCGCTGGCGTCGGGGTTGCGCGCGATTGCCGCGGAATGGGGCGATCGTGCGACCGCCCTGCGGCTGGAACGGTTGGCGGATGCCTTGGAGCGGGGGCAAACCGTCGAGCAGGCGTTGCAGTCGGCCGATGGATCTTTGAGCGGTTGGCGGCACGTACTGACGTCGGGTACACCCCCTCACGCTCCGCATCGCATTCAACTGGCAATGCAGATGGTCGACCAGCAGCGGAAAATGATCGGACTGCGGCGCGAGGTTGTCCGATCGCTGATCTATCCCAGTTTGCTGCTGTTTATGGGGACGATCCTGGCGTTCGGTGCGCCGTTGCTTGTCGCTTCGAGTTTCTCGGATCTGTTCCGGGAACTGGATGTGAAGCTGAATCGCTCCACGACTTGGGCGATCATGATTGGAACCCGCGTTTCGCCGCTCGTCTTGGTCAGTATGGGACTCGGGTTTCTTTCCGCGATACTGGCGAGATTCATCTTGCCACGTAGCACGCGCACGATGCTCCTCTCGTCCGTGCCGCTCGTCGGACGCATTTGGCACTGGTCGGGTGTTGCCGAGTTCAGTCGTTGGTTGAGTCTGCTATTGCGGGCCGAAGTTCCCTTGGCTGAAGCATTGCGGACCGCGAGTCAGCAAGTGGAAAACGGAGACTTGAGCAGCACCGGAGAACGTCTGGCGCGACGCATCGAGGCAGGCGAGTCGCTGGCGAGCGCCGCGCGTGCTGTGGGCGATTGGCCGCTCTCCAGCCTGCCGTTGCTCGACTGGGGGAGTCGGACTGGCGCGCTTGCCGACGCGCTGATCGCCACTGCGGAAATGCTGGAGGGCCGTGCGCGAAGTCGGGCCCGATGGATCAGGCTGACTGCCTCGCCGATTACGTTCGTGATCATCGGAGTCACGATCATCGGCGTGTTCGCGTCGTTGGTCATCCCCAACCTGCAACTACTGAGTGCATTATCCGGTTGAGTTGCGCATTATCCGGTTGAGTTTTTCGAACAGAAGCGAGAAAGGAGGGATGGATTACGTGGAGCCAGTGAACTTGCTGCTGCTGTTGCCACCAGCGCTCGCCATCCTGCTCGGGGTGCGCCTGGTGTTCGGGCCGCGCGCGGCCGAAACGTCGGGTATGCTACGGCGCGTGTTGCTGGTATCTGGTCTGTTGCTGCTTTGGATCAGCTTCCTGGGCATCCTGGTGGCGATGTCCAACTACCTCTCGGTCTTCAGCGTGATCGCCGTGGCGATGGTCACGGCAGTCGCCGTGCAGCGGTTAAGGGATTCGAATCGCGAAGGGTTGTTATGGGCGTTGACGATCGCTGCCGAACGCAAGGTGCCGCTCCATCAGGCGGCATGGGCGTTTGCGGGCGAAACGACCGACACGGTCGGCAGCCGTGCATGGCAAATCGGAGACGCACTCGAGCAAGGGGCGTCCCTCCCGTTGGCCATGGAGTACGTGGGCTTGAAGGTTTCCACCGAGGTGGCCGTCGCGGCGCGCGTGGGGCAGTCGATCGATCATCTGTCGGGACCCCTTCGAGAGGCACTGACGAATGAACTGGAATTGCGTACTCGGTTGGTGCCGCTGCTTACCCAAGTCGTGTATCTGGCGATCGTAGCCGGTTGCAGTCTGTTCGTCAGCCTCTTTGCTTCGCTGCGGTTGGTTCCCGTCATGCGAAAGATGTTAGCCGAGGTTGGCGTCGAGGCCGACGAAACGACAACGATACCATGGTACTTTGCGAACGTAGGCGAGATGCTGGTTGCGGAATTCAGTGCCTTGCCGATTCCCTTACAGGCGATCATTGACTTGGTTTTGGTGATGGCATTTTTTGCGTTCGTGATTTTGCTCGTGCAATTTGTGTTTCGAGCCGTGCCTCGAAATCTTCCGATATATCGCCGACTGTTGCTGCCCCTCGATCGAAGTGTGGTGCTGCGTGCCCTGGCGTGGAACGTCGAGTATCACAAGCCGATCGTGGCGGCGTTTGGCACGTTGGCCGCCACCTATCCACGCACCAACGTTGCTAGGAAACTGCGCCGGGCGGCAAGGGGTGTCGAGACAGGCACCGATTGGGCGGAGAGCTTGCGACAAGTGGGACTGATCAAGGCTGCCGATGTACCCGTATTGAAGGCCACCGAGTATGCAGGCAATTTGGCCTGGGGCATGCGGCAATTGGCGGATCGAAATTTGCGGAGACTCACAGAGCGAATCGAGTGGGTGCAAAGCCTGTTGGTGCCGCTGGCGATTGTTGCCGCTGGCGTCGTGGTGTGCGGCATTGTTTGGTCGGTCTTTTATCCGCTGGTGGTGCTGACCGGAGTGCAAAGATGATCGCGAACCAAGCGAGGACACAGAGCACGCTGAGCCGCACGCATGGTCGGCCCGAGCTCGCGTTGCGAGCGAGGGATCGTCGTGGCGGCATCCTGCTGGAGGCGGCGATGGCGCTGTCGATCGTTGCGACCGGCCTCGTGTTCGCCGCGACGACGTCCAACCTTGCCAATCGCATGCAACACGATACGGAGCGACGAGCCGCAGCGGAACGCGAAGTGGCCAATTTCGCGGAACGTTTGCTCGGCGTTCCCTACCAACGCTTGCCGGAATTCCAAGGCGAACAACCGGTTTCACCCGACGGCAGTCGCCTCGACCCCGCAGCGCGACTAACCCTTCAACTCGAAGAAGTCCCCGAGCCAATTCCTGCGCGACGCATTCGCATTGCGATCGTTGGTCCCTCCGGTGCGGATCCGCAGGCGGAGTGGGCCTCGTTAACCGTCTGGCGATTCGCCATGCCGGGAGACGTCGAGCCATGAGCATCTTATTGACGAAGCAGGCTCGAAAAGCGAATCGGTTGCCGCGACCACGGTCGCCGCAGCGACGCCATGCGTACACGCTGGTCGAGATGCTGGTCGTAATCTTCCTGATGGCGACCGTCACGCCCCTGGCTGCCGTCGCGATCCACCGGATGTGGCGGATCGAACAGCAAGGGCGCCGAGGTTCCGCCGAGCAGTTGCAGGTCGCCCGGGTAGCTCAGCTCTTCCGCCGTGATTCGCATGATGCGCAGCGTGGCGATGTCAGCGATGGGACGCTGCGATTGGAGATCGCCGACGGAAGTTGGATTCAATACCGCCCGCGCTCAGGAGCCGTGGATCGAGTCGTGGTCCGGGACGGGAAACCGGTTCACCGCGACACGTTTCGATTTGCGAACGACACGCAGGTTACGGTCGCGATTCGCGAAGTGCACGATCTGCGATGCGCTCAACTGACGCTACCGCCGCATGGCTCGCGGTCGACGGCGATTGTTGTGGAGGGGCTGGTGGGACTCCATCGAGGAGAATCACCATGAAATTCCCTAGGAGAAATCGCGCAAGAAGGTTACCGCGTCGACGCGGAGCAGCCATGGCAGCCGCCTTGGTGGTTCTGCTGGTGGTGTCGTTATCCTCGTTTGCGCTGCTTCAAAATCTGTCGCGCACGCAGCGACAAGCGTCGAGGAATCGTTGGCAGATCCAGTCGCAGTGCCTGGCGGAAGCGGGTGTCGAGCGGGCACAAGCCAGATTGCTTCGCGATCAGGCGTATCGCGGCGAGCGTTGGACGATCGCAGCGGATGCAAGCGCAAGCCGATCCGAGGACGGTGAGGTCGAGATTCAGGTAGCGTTGTCGGACGAAAGTTCCGCGGCGACGATCACCGTGAAAGCAAAGTTCCCTGCGGCACGGCCGGACGCGGCACTGTCGACGTTACAGACAACCATTAAACTTTCGGTCAAAGGAAAATCGTCATGACGAACCGGGCGGATTGCAAACAGGTTGGTCGCCGTTATCGCCAAGCGTTCACGCTCGTGGAACTGCTGGTGGTGATCGCCATCATCGGGGTTTTGATTGCGCTACTGTTGCCCGCTGTTCAGGCAGCACGCGAGGCGGCGCGACGCACGCAATGCTGTAACAATCTGGTGCAATTGGCTCTGGCAGTGCAGAACTATGAAATGGCCCACGGTTTTTATCCGCCGGGCACGATCCATTCCAAAGGACCGATTCAGAATGTGCCAGTGGGATACCATCACAATTGGCTAACACAGTCGCTGCCTTATCTCGAACAACGAAACACATTTAATGCGACGGATTTCACGGTGGGTGTGTATCACAAGAACAACGATCCAGTTCGAGCGGTGGGATTACGGGTCGTCTATTGTCCCTCTCAGTCAATCAACCCGGCGACGCGCATCGGCGGGGTCGATGTGCGATTGGCGTCCTATGCCGGTTGTCATCACGATCTTGAAGCGCCAATCGATGCCAATAACAACGGTGTGTTCTTCTTGAATAGCCGCGTGCGATACGAGGACGTCACTGACGGATCGTCGCATACGATTTTTCTGGGCGAAAAAATCCCGGATGGACTCGATCTGGGCTGGATGTCAGGGACGCGGGCGACGTTGCGCAATGTCGGGGGCGGAGTCGTCGCGGGCACCGGTCGTCGAACGGGGGCGGGATTGTCCGCAGGAGACGATCCGTTCGCGGCGCTCTTGAAGGAAGGACTCTCCGAAGACAACGTTGATCAATTCCTCAAGCGAATCCCGCTTCCGCCCGTTGATGGTGGTGCGGGTGGGGGCATCGATATCACATTTGTAGGCGGATTTGGCGGGGCGCATCCCGGTGGCGTCAACTTCGCCTATGGCGACGGCAGCGTACGATTCTGTACGGGCGGGGTGAGCAAGACTGTGCTTGCCCAGTTGGCGCATCGCGCTGACGGACAATTACTGTCCGAAGAGCCGTAACGCATTCGGTGGTGTGCGACACGAGACGATCATGGATCAGGAATCCCCATCGAGCATGCCTACTCCAGAGTCCGACCGTACGACGGCAGACCCGGTTGCGCCCGGGCAAGTCGGGACGGTGCCGGTTGCGACCGTGCCGAGTTTTCGGCCGCCGTTGTTGCATTTGCTTCCGCTGGCGCTGGCGATCGCCGGGCTTGGTGCGATGGCAACATTCAGCGGCACAGTGTTGATTGCTCGCGACAACTATTGGTCGGGGCTGTTAGGCGGTCCGCTGCATCGGGGTGGAATGTTCTTAATGCTGGTGGGTTTCGGTTTGTTTCTGATCGACTATCGCCTACGCCAAGGTATGCGACGATTGCAAAGAGAATTCGGAGCGGCGCAGGGGAAACGAATCGGCACCGACGGACCGAGGACGGACGAAGCGTTGCCGCTCGCCTTAGACTCCGGAGTCATCCTTCCACTGCACGAAACGATTCCGGCATCGATCGCGGGCGGTCAAGTCACGTACGGCGATCCTGTCGGTGCATACGCTGTGCAGGGAACATCGAGTGGTGATCGTGCGGCCGATTCAGCGTGGTTTGTAGCGCGTCCCCAAGTGCCGCGAGGCTTTTCGCTGTTGAGCCTGTTTATGCTCACCGCCTTGTGTGCGACGCTCGCCGGACTGGTGCGCCCGGTCTATCAGAAGGTTGGCTCGCCCGACTTATCCCAGCAGGATTTTATCGGTGCGATCATCAGTATGGCCATGAGCATGTTGATCCTGGGCATGATCATCGGGGCGTTCGATCGCAGTCCTCGGCGCGGCATCGTCTGGGGCGGACTGATCGGATCGTTTCTGGGTGCGGGTCTGGGCCCGATCATGCTGCTGACGGAATCCCAGTTCTTGCAATTGCTTACGACGTCCGTTGTCGGATCGGCGTCCATCCTGGCGATTGCTGTCCTGGCGCGAGCGGGCCGGACACGGCGCGAAATCTTGTCGAAGCCGAGGTAGTGGTCGCCGTTTAATACGGGAACTTCTCGTCGATGGCGGAGTGCGACAACTCGACGAGGAAACCGGACATTCGTTCCACTAATTCGGCCATCATGCGCTCGCCTTTTTCGGCCGTTGCGGCATGTGGATAGCCGGCGCCGGTGTTGGTGGTCAGAAGGTGCCAGGGACGCGTGATCGAGACCCAGCCTTCATTGATGGCTTGAAAGCGCGTGGGCGCGCACTTTCCATCGTCGGCTTGCAGCTCCCCTTCGGCAGTGCGGGCAACGAGATGAGGAAAATATGCCAACCCGAAGGAGGTCTCCATTTCACCGGCGTGATCTTCTCGATGTTCGAAGTACGAGAAGTAATCGCGAGCAAAGACCTGGAACCAATTGCATAGGAAGACATGCACGCTGGTCGTGCCGGCAAGTTCGCGAAGTAGCGGTTTGAAATCATTGCCGCCGTGGCTGTTGAGGAGCAGGAGTTTGCGGACGCCGCTTTTTTCGAGCGATTGCACGAGGTCGGTGATGACTCGGAACAGCGTGGTAGGATTGACGTTCATCGCCAGAGGGAACTTCTGCAGGTTGGTCTCGGTGCCGTAAGGGATGGTTGGTAGCAGCACCACTTTGGCACCCCGATGATGGGCCGCCTCGCAGATTTTCTCGCCGACGATGGTGGCTTCAAAAACGTCGGTGCCGTAGGGCAAGTGCAGGTTGTGCGGTTCCGTAGCGCCCATCGGCAGCACGGCGACTTCGTAGGAATGATCTTTCGTATACCCGTAATTGGTTTCGGCTAAAATCCACGGTCGCATGGGAGGGACTTGTTCTTTCGTTGCTGAAAAGGTGGGATGGCTTGGCGGGAATCGAAGCGAGTTGCCATTCATTCGTCGCTTTTCCAAAGCGGCAAGGAACGGCGCAACTGCTTGACGCCCTCCATAGTAACCCGAGTGGCCGAGAGTTCCAGAGAATCGATGTGTTTTAGTCCCTCCAGGTGTTTCAGACCTGCGTCGGTGATGGGGCAGCCGCTGAGATACAGCTTCTTCAATTTGCGAAGGCCGCTGAGGCTCGCTAGCCCCTCATCGGTGATCGGACATCCGGACAAGTCGAGTTCTTCCAATTGACGCAAGCTGCCGATGTGCTGGAGTGATGCGTCGGTGATCGCGGTCTTTTCCAGAAAAAGTTGCTTGATCTTGGTGGCGTTATGGAGTGCAGCGAACCCCGCGTCGGTGATGCGAGTGAACCCCAGGTCGACCCATTCGAGCCGTTCGAGGGGTCGCAACGGTTCCAGTCCGCGGTCGGTAATCGGTAGTGTGCCGAGCGAGAGATTGCGAACGAGGGGCGAAAGTTGCGCGGCCAACAGATCTTCGTCACTGACCTGCAGAAACTTGCGATACTCGGCATCGAGTTCCGCGTAGCTTCGTCCCGTCCGCCGTTGCAAAGTGTCGGCATCAGCGTGACCGAGATACAGGTCGGAGAGAAACTTGAAGAATGCGGAGCGGTATTTTCCGGCTTCGTAATCGATGAAGAAGTGGGCAAGTCCGGCAGCTTCGCCATAGATCTTGCTGATGTCGGGATGCTTCTGCAGGGCATCGCGCGACAAACCGGACAGTTGTTCCAGGGGTAGGTAGAAGTCGTCGCGCAGGGTGCGGTATCGAGCGAATTGCAAGCGGTCGGCATCGATTCCGCCGACGGTCACATAGCCAGGGTGGCGCGAGAGCGACTCCATGTAGAGTGCGACGGCCTCGACTGCCCAGGTGTTGTTTTTGATGCCCGTGTCGGGCGGAACGTCTTGTGTTTCTTGAAATAGCTGATGAGTGGCCTCGTGGTACCACGTGGGTTGAATCGTGTCATCGCCCGCATAGAAGAAGGAGGTACGTTCTTTGTCGTGATACAGTCCCAACGTGACTTCGATCTGAGGTTGAGACGCTCCGAGTTTCGCGAGATACTCAGCGCGGTTGCGGAACAAGACCACTTCGTGACGCCGATTGGCCCCCAGCGGTTCATCGGTGCCGTTCAAGCGTGCTTGCAATGTGGCGGTTGAACTCCAGTAGGGGAAAAAAAGTTGTCGCCAGACGAGGTGCAATTCTTCCAGTCGCTCGCCGAGTTGCTGTGCCGCCTTCTCGTTCAAATTCGTGACGATGCGGAAATGATCGGTCTCATAGCGCCAGTAGGAGCGTTTTGGCCAGCCGACACGAGCGTGATCGATATTGGCTTGTTGCGGTTTGTTGTCCTTATTGCCCGATCGCCAAACGTTGTTGCGGCGCACATAACCGAGTACCCGTCGTGCCTGCTCATGATCGGGGTCCTCGCGAAGCAATTCGAATAGCAGTGCATAAGCGCGACCGCCGTCCCCGGCTTTCGCGGTTTCCAGCGCGAGACTCCACAGCGAGGCGGCTTGGGCTTTGCGGAGCGCGAGAAAACGCGAGTACCACTGCTGAATTCGTGGTTCCGCCTTGGCGTCCGGGCGGATTGGATCGGATGCGGGCGGAGTGAAAAAATACTGGCGACGCGGATCGCGTCGAATCAACCATTGACGCGTTGCCGCAGCCTGCTCGGGGAGGTCAAGTTCATCGCACTTCGCAGCCAGAGTCTCGAGCTTTCGGGCGTACTCGGCATCGACATCGGACCGGTTCGCTGCGGCGCCACCAGCCGGCTTCGTCGAATCCGATGCGAGGGTCCCTTGCGTCGAGGGATCTTCGGCGAATGCCAGCTCATATTGCAGCGCGGCCACGGCCATCAGCACGATCATGCCGATAGCGGGTCCCCATCGTCGCCATCCGTGAACCAAGAAGACGATGCGCACCTCCCGAGAAACATCCGAGCATGTCGGAACATGCGATGCAGCACGTGCGGCTCGCGAGCCATCCCGGTTTGCCATTCGTACACGTTCGTCCTGAGGTGTCGCGACACAGGGCGCGACACCTCGAATGGGGACGACACTTTCGAGCAACACGTTGCTCTTCAAGCGACGAGCTTACTCTTCGAACGCGGCGTCGAAGGCTCGGCCGCTGGGGGCAAAATCCTTGTCGCGCAGGAAGCGGCATGCTTCGCGTGCACCGAATTCCCGTTCCATTCCGCAGTCTTCCCATTCCACGGACAACGGGCCTTGGTACTTGATGTCGTTCAGGGCGCGAATGATCTCTTCGAAATTCACGCCGCCACGACCCGGACTGCGGAAATCCCATCCGCGACGATGGTCGCCAAAGTTCAAATGGCTGGCGAGGATGCCGCTCCGGCCGTTCAAGGTGGTGATCGCATCCTTCGCATGCACGTGATAAATGCGATCGGGGAACGCCCGGATGAATTCCACCGGATCCACACCCTGCCAGTGCAGGTGGCTCGGATCAAAATTAAAGCCGAACGCTTCGCGATGTCCTAAAGCTTCCAAGGCTCGCTCGGCTGTGTACAAGTCGAACGCGATTTCGGTGGGGTGCACCTCAAGCGCGAACTTTACACCGCACTCGTCGAACACATCCAGGATGGGATTGAATCGCTCGGCCAGTAGCTTGAAGCCGTCGTCAATCATCTTCGGAGGAACAGGCGGGAAGGAATAATTCAGGTGCCAGATGCTCGAACCGGTGAAGCCGTTTACGACGCTCACCCCTAATTTCTTGGCGGCACGAGCGGTGTTCTTGAGTTCCTCCGCGGCGCGCTTGTTCACGCCTGCCGGATTGCCGTCGCCCCAAACATACGGAGGCAAAATCGTCTTGTGACGCTCGTCAATGATGTCCAACACAGCCTGGCCAACGAGATGATTGCTGATCGCAAAGCATTTCAGTTCGTGACGCTCCAGCTGCTCCCGTTTCCGGGCACAATATCCCTCATCGGCCAATGCCTTGTCGACCTCGAAATGGTCTCCCCAGCAAGCAAGTTCGATCCCGTCGTATCCGAACTCGCGGGTCTTCCTGGCCATGTCTTCGAACTTCAGGTCGGCCCATTGGCCGGTGAATAGCGTCAGGGGTCGAGGCATATCAATCTCCTTCAAGGTTCGTTGGGATGAATGCAGGCACGCCGCCATTCTTACCTTCGTACTAGGCCGACGCAACCACCTCCAGGACCGGCTGAACCCCATGGGGACCATTCAGCCCATGGGAGATGGTAAACCCTAGGGATTTCTCGGCTTGCTCCGTTTCGCCGGTATCCCTGAAGCCGTCGGTGTGCCCACCCGGTTTCTCCGGCACGACCACTCGGTCCGAGTCTGTTTCCCGCTGAATCGCCCCCCTCGAAGAGCGGGTGTTTTGAGGGTAATTGGGGTTTTTGGGATTCTGACGAAATATCATTGGCGTTGGCTATCGA
>JBJOLO010000232.1:0-12811 GCA_046045565.1 Planctomycetota bacterium
GTGAGGGCGGTACTGAGTGCCGATGCTAGACCCATAGGAAACTCCCCCTGCTAAAAAACATATAAAAGCTTGAACCGACGTCGATTCCCGACGCAGCGGCCAAGAGGTTGTCTTACTTCCAAGAAACTATTCGCCGTTCACAATCTCGCGGACGTTCTTCAATTGCACCGTTTGATCGCCCATTCGGACAGTCAGCGTGCGCTTCGAGTCATCTTTTTGATCCACTTCGACGGTCACCCGATCCACAAGCCCTTCCACATTCTTTCCGTCATCCGTCAAAGCCGAGACTCGCTTTCCAATCAGGTTGGTCGCGGTCGCCAGATTCTGTCCGATAAACATCGCGTCCAGTGATTCGGTTAATTGGCTGGTGGCGCTGATCTGCCTGATCTGCCCGATCTGCTCAAGCATCTGCGCGTTGTCCATCGGATTCAGCGGGTCCTGGTTCTGCAACTCCGTGATCATCAAGGTCAGGAAGTCGTTGATATCCACATCCCGCAAGTCTGTTTTGGAGTCGGCCTTCGCGGATGGCAGCGTAGGGGTGAAACCATTGATACGTGACACGGGTGCGCTCTCCTTGCGTTTCCACTGGTGTTGTGGGCTGTCGGTGATTTCTTTCAGCGATGATTTCGTTAAACGATGATGTTGATTCGGCTGTTTCCTTGGGACCGCGGTGCGGTGGGCGCGGCTGCCTCTTCGTTGCCTCGCTGCGGCGACCGTCGCGGATCACGATAGTCGGGCATCGAGGAACCGCCCGATTGGCGATCATCCTGACGCGTGTTAAAGGCGTTTTGCTCCTGGCCCGACTGACGGTGGTCCATCAGATCGACGTCGAATTGCTGAATCTGAATCCCCTGCTCCGCCAGCCGCTCGCGCAACTCGGGCAGGTTTTCCATCAGCAAGTTTCGCGACGTGGGGTTCTCCGCTTCCAGCCTGGCGGTCAACAGATTTCCTTGCATCCGGACTTCCAGCCGCAACGACCCGAGCTCCGGCGGACTCAATCGCAAGCGAATCTCGCCTTCGCGTTCCTGGGCGGCTTGGATCGCTTTGGAGACTCGATTCAAAAATCGAACTTGATCACGCGGGTTCAGCGACGACACGTTGCCGGGGTCCTCGCCCCGCCGCAAGGCGCTGCTCGCATTGCGCACCAGCGGCGATGCCGGCGCCGGCCCATCGATCGACCTCGGTCCAACGCCGGGCGCAGGAGCACCGCTGGCGATCTCTTTCGGCGGCTCGCTTGTCAGCCCGCCTCCCGTCAACGCACTGGCCGACGCATCCTTTGCCGTCGACTCAACGGGCGGCACATTCAACCCCGCTTCTTTGATACGGGACTCGATGTCGTTACCTGATTTCTTTTGTCGCGACCGCGTCGGTGCGCCCGCGCGTTGAACAGTGCCTTCATCGCCGCCATGGAGTTCACCTGGGGCAGTGGCATGGTTCGCGGCATCCGCACCGCCATTCGCCTGGACGCCGTTCGCGCGACCATTCGACTTCGCTCCAGACTGACGACCAACCGATTTCACCGGCTCGCCATCCTCATGCACTTCCGCCGTTTTGGCTTTGCGCGGTTTCGACTTGCCGCCCTCGGCATCCACGGGCGTGACAACGAGATTGGCGGTCGGAGTTGTATTGGGGTCCTGTACGGCAACGACGTTGACTTCGTCCCTCGCGGAGACCGTTGCGTCCGCGATCGCCGTCGCTTCGCCAGCCTGGGCTTCCGCGATCCCCTCACCCTTCGCCGCAGTCGCAAGCTCCGCCTGTTTGGAATCAGCGTGTTCCGAAGCGGCGACATGCTCCGAACCGTTGCCGGCGTTTTTCCCGGCGCGATGCGCCGCATGCTTGCCCCGCCCTGAGCCCGGGCGGGTTCGCCCCGACTTCTCGTCGCCTTTTTCTTTTCCCTCGGTTTGCAAAGCGAGATTCGCCTCTTCCTGTGCGATGGCCGCCCCCTCTTCACCCTCGCTGGCGGCATCCTCGGACACAGCCGAAGAATCATCCGCGGACTCGACATCGTCGTCCGATCGCGTCTCTTCCGGTTTCGTAGACTCCTTGGGCTTCGTCGTCGCATGGACGCCCGATTCCGTCTTTGGTGCCGGAGGCGGACTGGTAGTCGTCTCGACCCGACTTGCCGGAGCCTTGGTTTGCATGTGCTGCAAGAACAAGGTATCCGACGACTCCCGCGACGCATTCAACAGCAGGGTCCAGGCCGGCTTCACCGAGGCAATGGCCTGCTTGGCATCTAAATCTACGGGCAACGAGCTCATATTCGACTTCCTGATGATGACGGTTACCGAATGTTCCCCTGCGTGTCGTCAGCGTTGGCCTCATCGAGACGCTTTCGCGTCTTGGCATTGATCTCTTGCTGATCCCCGCGTCGTATTTTTTCCAGCAGACTGTTCAGTTGCTTCGTCTCGCGTTCGCCTTTGAATTCCTTGAACAATTTGGCTTGCCGATCCGCCGACATCCCTTTGATCAAGGTCACGACATCATCGGTGACATCTCGGCCCGGAATCGGATACGTTTCCTGCGGATTGTTCAGCCACATGAGAATCTGCTCTTTGGCCTGCTTGGGAGACAGCGACTGCATCGTTTCCTGCAATTCCTGCAACGCGATGCGATTGTTGTCCTTTTCCTTTCGATCGATCTCAGCAACAAACGATTGCCGCACCTGATCTAACTCCGCCCGTTCATCGCGCACCTGCGTTTCCAGCAATTTCATCTCGGCGATCGACCTCCGCACCGACTGTTCCCGCAAATCCAGGTCAAGACCCGCACGAAGTCGCGACTCCTCTTTGGCTTCGTAAGGAGCCTGCTCCGCGGGCTCCTGCCGCGTCATCGTCTCCGCTTGTTTCCACAAGTCGTACACGTCCAGTCCGCTGAGCACCGCCAGCAATTGCGCCTTGCGATTTCCTTCCAAGCCGCCTTTCGACCAGAACATGTACAGACCGATCCCCAGCGTGACCACTGTGGCCACACAGGCATAGACCATCGCCGTCCACAAAAACCGCAGTAGCTTCATGGCTTAGCGCACCGCTCTTCCCCGTAAACCTAACGCATCCATTTGTTGCTGTTCTTTTTTCGATTCCCGATGACGAAACTCGATCAGTTGACGTTCTCGAAGTTTCTCCAGCACTTTGACGCGACGATCGGATTCGAGCAGCGCGTCGCGTCGACGCCCGATCTCCGTGCGCAACTGTTGCTCCCGTTCACGGAACACGCGTAGCTGTGCTTCCAGCAAATGCTCGTATCGGCTGGATTGCACCAGGCGATCCAGATCAATCACGCCCGGCTGCACTGCAACTCGCGACTGTTCCGTCACTTGTCCTCGCTCCAGTTCGAGTTCTTCAATTTTCGCGTTCAGGATCCTTTCCGCTTCCAACGCTTCCGCCAGGCGAAGACGGGACTCGTCGCGCTCCGCCTCGCGCATTTTCAATAGCGTTGCCAGTCGAAAATGAAACACGCCCATGGCTTACACTCGTCGCACTCCCGGTTTAGCGCCCGCCCCAGCCGGCGCCGGTGTTCGCAAACTGGCCGCTTTCTGCGCCAACAACATGAGTTCCGTCTTGGCCGTCTCGACCGAAGACGATTGCTCCACTTCCTGACGTAAAAACTTCATCAAATCGGGTTGCATGGCGATCGCGGCATCCACCAACGCGTTGGCGCCGTTGCGATACGCGCCGATCGAGATCAGGTCCTCGTGATCGCGATAGGCCGCCAACAATTCGCGCACTGCCTGAGCCGCCTGCCGGTGCTCACGCGATGCAATGTCCGGCATCAAACGGCTGATGCTTTCGAGCACATCGATCGCCGGATAGTGGGCCTTGGCTGCCAGCTTGCGAGACAGGACCATGTGTCCGTCGAGTAACGATCGGACACTGTCGCTCACCGGTTCGTTGGTATCGTCACCTTCGACGAGCACCGTATAAAAGCCGGTAATGCTGCCGCGTTCGCTACGTCCAGAACGTTCCACCAGTTGCGGCAGCAAACCGAACACCGAGGGTGGATAGCCTTTGGTGGTCGGCGGCTCTCCGGCCGCGAGTCCAATCTCGCGCTGCGCCATGGCGAATCGCGTCACGGAATCCATCATCAACAGCACATTCAAGCCCAGATCGCGAAAGTACTCCGCGATCGCGGTAGCGGTGAACGACGCTTTCACGCGAGCCACCGCCGGCTGATCGCTGGTCGCCACGACTACCACGCTGCGCTCGCGTCCTTGCGGGCCCAAATCGCGTTCGAGAAAGTCATTCACTTCGCGACCTCGCTCGCCAATCAATCCGATCACATTGACGTCGGCAGACGTGTACCGTGCCATCATGCCCAAGGTTACGCTCTTGCCCACGCCGGAACCGGCGAAAATGCCGATACGCTGACCGCGACCGCAGGTCAGCAATCCGTCGATGGTGCGGACACCGGTCGAAATCGTCTCATCAATACGCGGCCGCGAAATCGCGGGCGGGGGGCGACGGTAGATCGGAACCCGCTCGGCAACCGCCGGCAGAGGCCGGCCGTCACACGGGTGACCGTGCGCGTCGAGGACCCGGCCGAGCAACGCGCGACCGACTCGTACCGATGCTGATGTGCGTTGCAACCGCACGCGATTTCCATAACGCACTCCCGTGGTATCGCCAGCGGGAAACACCAACGTCAATTGGTCGCGGAACGCTACCACCTCTCCCGCCAATACCGGGCCCGTCTGACGCTCGATCACCACCTGTGCGCCCACAGGCGCCGGAAAATCAGCCACCGCCACCATTAACCCCTCAAGACGAACGACCGTGCCGGTCAACCCGGTGGGCATGATCGTCTTGATTTGCTCGAGTAATTCCTGCATGGCCGTGCTCAAATTGGGTTTGGTTAGGACGTGATTCGTTTGATGGATACCGGGCGACTGCGAACTACGAACTGGCTTTGACTGCCGACTGCCGCGTCAGGTCACCCCTGCAGTTCCTCGCTCAGACGCTGCAACTGCGTCTCGATTTGATGATCGATTTCCCCGAATTCCGTGCTGACTTTGCAGCCCCCGACTCCAATTGTTTCGTCAGCTACGATCTCGGTCTCCGCGACGCGTCCGAGTACGGCGACAACCCGTTGGATCTGTTCTCCCAACAACTCGCGATCTCGCGGGTTCAACCGCAACACGAGTCGATTGCTCCGCGAAGCGAGTTCCAACGATTCCCGCACCCATGACAACGTGATCGACGGATCGTTGGCCACTTCGCGATGAATCATCCTGCCGGCGATGGCGACCGCCAGCGAGATCAAATTGTGTTCCCAATGCACGCGCCATTCCTGTCTCGCGGTCTCCACACCATCGACCGCCTTCAACAGCGCGGGGATCGCGGCCGCCAATTGTTGATCGATGCGCTCGCTCAACAATCGTTCGGCAGCCTGCATGCCCAGCTTGCGACCTTCTTCCTCCGCACGCCGACGCACCTGATCAGCCTCCGCCTTCGCCTGTTCAATCAGACGCGCGCCTTCGCGACGCACCTCCTGCAGGTAACGCTGCGCTTTGTCGGCAACATCGTCGAAGTTGAACCGCACACTGGCGATCCCATCGTTAAGCGTCTGTTGACCAGCCTTGATGACACCCGACATCGCCTGCTCCTAAACCGTCGCCATCAGTTCGCGTGTCGCCGGCAATGGAATCAAACCGCGCGATGCCAATTCCGTCGCGGTTTGGGCAATTGCCTCTTGCGCCGCATCAATGTCCCGCAATCGCAGCGAACCAAGCCGATTCAACCGGCGTTCCATGGTCCGAACATCGGCCGGATCCATGCCCCGCGTCAGCGCTTGATAGGTTGATTCCTCAGCGCCGGCGAACGCCAGCAGCACGACCTGCGGATCGGCGTAATGCAACACCAAGGCCAACGCCTTCGCATTGAGCTTCGCCACCTCAGCAAACGTGTACGGCTGCAATTGGCTCCCGGATGGCGCCGGCAAATCCTCTTCACCAGACCACGAATCGTCACGAGCCTCGGTCTGTCCGCGTGCCAAGGTCGTTTCGCGGAGCATCGCATCGTCTCGCGGTGCCGCGCTGCGCTGAGCGTCATAAGCCTGCTCAAACTCGCCACGGTGACGATCTTCGCGCAACCCGGACGGCTTCGTCGCCGACAACGATTCTTTCGCTTGCGACGATGCATCACTGAGCGTTTCACTCGATAGCGTTTCGGCCAATCGCATGTCATAGCGCGATAAGCCGGCCAACATGCTCGCACGATTCTCGCTGGACATTGCTTTTAGAATCGCACTGATCGCCTGGACGCCCATCGAACGCGGTGTCTCCTCGACAATCGAACTGGCAAGCAGGGACTGCAGTCCCTGCTCGATGTCCCGCAACACCTCAGGATCGGTCTGATCCAATCGCTCCATGCGTCGCATGACTTCCATCCGCAACGAAGCCGACCACGCGGGAAAGAGTTGCGCGGCTTGCTCAGGGGCAAGGTGCGAAACCACCACCGCGATCGTCTGGGGATGCTCCCGGCGAAGGCATTCCGCCAAGCGACTGATTTCAGCATCGCGGAGAAACTGAAAGGCGGCATGGGACGAAACTGCGGGCTCGTTGCTCCGATTTTCGCCTGCAGGAGTCTGGCTTGGCGTTGTCGTTTTTCGGTTCCCGTCGACTTGCGATTCGATGGGGCTGTCTTGCGGATGCCTGATCACCGCGGCCGGTGCTTTGGCCGATGAAGCAAACTTCCTGGCGAGTTCTGCATCGATCTCGACGCCGCCTCCCGCATCATCGCGACGAAGCGGGCGACTCGAGAGAAACTCCTCCAAGACCGACTCTCGCTCGGAATCGGATATGTCCTCGAGCTCCAACACGGCCGCGCGGACGAGGTTTGCTTGCGCTTCCCCCATCTGCTCCAACAGCGAGTCACCCGTGCGCACGTCGATGGTCGAGACCAGGATGGCCGCTTTTCGTAAGCGAGGCGAGATGCTCATGCGACGTCTCCGATCCAGTTACGCAAAATATTGGCAGCCATATCAGGGTCTTCCTTCACCAATTCCGCCAATTCTTCGCGGAGGTTGGCACTTTGACCGCGGAATCGTCGTCGCTGGCGGGCTTCCTTGCCCTCCGCCCGTTCGCCGTCCGCCCCCCCCACGACGCGAAGCGCCGGCGCTTCGCCACTCTCCGCCGCAGCCGAGCCTGCCGATGTCGCGGCGGCTGTTTCCGAAGCTGCCGCCGTTGCCGGCTCGGGGACGGAGCGAACCATGCCGCGAAGGAACCACATGCCGATCAGCCCCAACAGGAACATGCCGATCGTTTGCCAATTGCCTGCAAGCCAGGACGTGGCCGTCTCCGCGACGCTTGGCTTGGCTAATGGCACCTCGGGCAAATCGGGCACAAAGCCGATCGATACCAGCGGCTTTCCGTCCGACGCCACCGTTGTCGGCAACACGCCGCTGACCGCCGATTCAATTCGCTTCCGCGCTTCCGTCTCCAGTTTTCTCAGTTCGTCATCGGGCGGCTCCGCATCTTTGTCCGCCTTGGGATTGCTCTCGCGCCAGACCTTGACGAGGTATTTCATCGGCACATCAATCGAAGCCCGAACCTGAGTAGGCACGAGTCCCGCTTTCTGCGACTCGACCTGCTGCTGGGAATTCAACAGCGTTTCCTGGACTCGCGATTCGGTCGCACGTTCTGCAGGCCCCGGGGCATTGGCAGCCACTTGCTGCGCCTGATTACCAATCGCATTGGGGTACGATCCAGGCCGACCGCCGTTGGCGTTCGACAAGACCGGCGTATCCTTCTCCATCGTGGTGCGAGACACCGTCACGGGCTTTCCCTTCAGTTCCGTGCTGGTGGTGCTTTGATATAACTCGGGATCCAGTTCCACGTTCACGCCAACCCAGATACCGGGATACATCGGCATCAATCGTTCGACGATTTTCGATTTGTAGACTCGCTCATACATTCGCTTGGTCGCCAGGTAGGCATTCTCCGAGCCGTTTCCATGCCCCGGTTCCGCTCCCGTGTGCGTATCACCGGTGTTCAAGTCGAGCACCGAAATATTCGACGGCTTCAGCCCCATCAATCCGCCCCGTACCGCTTCGCGAATGGCACGAATCTCGTCGTCGCCCAACGGACGATTCCCCTGCGCACGAACTGCAACCAACGCCGTACGTTCGCGGGTGCGATGCAGGCCTCCCGCTTCCGACTCGTCATACTGCACGGTCGCTTCTTCGTAGCCTCGGATCTCGCGAATGATGCGAGACAGTTCCCGCTCCTTCGCGTTCTTCATCAAGTGCGAACGCTGCTCGCGGGACGACCAGGAGTTATCTTTGCCAATGGCCTGATCGGTGAAACGCGTCATCGTTTCGGGCATGGCGTCGTTTTCCTGAATCGCCTTCAGATAAACGTCTTTCTGCCCGCGGGGAATCAGCATCCGCAAGCCTTCGATGCGTGCCCCTTTCAGCCCGGCCTTGGAGAACGCGAGGTCCATGATGCCGAGTTCCCGTTGGTTGAACTGCTGTCCGCCAAACAGGAACTCGTCGCCCGTGCCCGTCTCAATACGGAACAGGTAGGCCACGCTCACGGCAATCACCACCACCAGCATCGCCGCGATCAATCTCGCGGCGGGTGTCATCGATTTGAATAATTCCGCGGCCTGGGCAGCCGCCCGATTCAGAAATTCCATCCGTGGAACCTCTTAAGCTGTCGTAAGTTTTTTTGATCCAACGAACCAACTCGGCATCAACGCTCGCCAGCCATGGCAAGCACCAACCGCGTTAGATGCGCACTTCCTTGATTTCCTGATACGCCTGGAGAAGTTTGTTGCGAATCTGCATCACCATGCGGAACGACAAGTCGGCTTTCTGCAGCGATGTCAGCACTTCGGCCGGATTTACATCCTCGCCGGTAAGCAACTGTTGCACCGCGCTGTCAGCGTCGACCTGCATCGAATTCACCTGCTGCAGTGATTCAAGCAGCAGGTTCTTGAACGAGTCTTTCGGCGAAGCATTTTCCGCGACCTGATTCGCGGACGCGGCGCGCGTGTTCGCGATGCGTCCTAGCGGCCCCGTGGCGGCAAAGCTGTTAATGGTGTTCATCGCTTCGTCTCCCCTGACAGTGTCTGCGGCAATTAGGCCAGGATCCGGAGTGTTTGCTGAGCCATCGATTTGGTCACTTCGATCGCACCGATATTGGCTTCATAAGCTCGCGTCGCCTCCAGCGCGTCGACGAACTCTTGCGTCATGTTCACGTTCGGGTAGGCCACGTAGCCTTTCCACTTGCCCTCGGTGATCGCCAACGGATGACCGGGTTGATAGCGATAACGAGGTTCGACGTCCTCCGTTTCCACGGAAGCAACGCGGACGCCGGCAGCTCCTTGTGTGGAGACCTGCAATTCGTCGGTCTGCAGAACGACGTGCCTCGCCTGGTAGGGCTTTACCTCTCCGTTTTCGTCCCGCACCGATGACATGTTTGCGATGTTGCTGGAAATGGCGTTCAGCCGCGCGCGTTGTGCAACCAAACCGCTGGTGCTGATATCGAGTGATGAAATCATGGTTTTCCTCCGCAAAAAGCCGTTACACTCGTTCGGTTACCGCCGCCTGCAGCAGTCGAAACTGCTGCGACAGAATCGTAATCGCCACGTTGTGCATCACTTGGTTCTTATTGATCTCTGCTACCTGATGTTCCAGACTGACATTCGTATCATCGTGGTACAGGATATTCTGCAGCGTTTCGCGAACCTGTCGCATGCCATCGGTCGGATCGGTGGAAGCTGCAAGCCCGGGCGACACCGGTTCCGCCCGTGTCTTTGCCGCCTCCATCGCCTCTTTCAATCGCGTCTGAAAGGCGTCGACCGACAGATCACGCACTCGATACCCCGGTACATTCTGGTTCGCCAGATTGCTGACCAGAATCTGATGTCGCGACTGCGAGAAACGGATTGTCTCTTGCAGTGCAGGTAAATTCGTGGCTTGAAATAATTCCGGGATCATGCGTGCAACCTGTAACAGGACTCCGCCATTCGGTCTGGCAATGCAATCGGTGTGCCGCACTCCTTGCGTTCCCAACGCGGAAGGATCGCGGTCACTCGACGTCTGTGGTTTTTATGTGTTTCCTCTAAGTCTCCCACTCCCGCTGTTTGCCGCCCGCCTCGCAGGCCGGCAACTCCGATCGGCAATTCCTGCCGATCGTCCGGCAACCCTTGCCGCTCACTACGCCGCACGACCGGCACTCTTCGCGCGAGGAGCATACCCGTAAAGTCGCAGCTTGTTGGTCAGCGTGCGAACACCAATTCCCAACGCCTTGGCAGTCCGCTCGCGATGCCCGTCAAACTGTTCCAAGGTCGCCTCAATCAGCTTTCGCTCCATGTCATGCAGGTTCGTCCCGGCCGGCACCGCCACCCCGTCGGCTTCGTCGACCACGACCGACGAACCGTCTTGGCGAACCAGTCCCAGCGTGGTAGCCGCGCCGGGCGTATGCGAGGTCGGCGTCGCAGCGCCGATCAACCAAGGCCGCAGTTCGTCGGCATGAATCGATTCCCCCGTACCCAACACCGTTGCGCGAGTAATGATGTTCTCAAGCTCCCGAACATTGCCGGGCCAGTTGTATTCCTGGAACAGCGTTAATGCGTCGGCGCCCAGTTGAGCCGGCTCGCGTCCCATCCGCTGCGCAGCACGACGAAGGAAGTGCTCGCATAACTCCGGCAAGTCTTCGCGTCGCTCACGCAGCGCCGGAATGGATAGCGGAACCACCGCCAACCGAAAGTAAAGGTCCTCCCGAAAACGTCCCTCGCGAACTTCTCGCATCAAGTCGCGATTCGTCGATGCAACCACACGAACATCGACTCGCAAGGTATTGCTTGCTCCCACCCGTTCAAACGAACGCTCTTGCAGGACCCGCAACAGCTTTGCCTGCAGCGACGGGGCGATTTCGGTTACTTCGTCCAGGAAGATGGTTCCCTGGTCGGCCAATTCAAATCGACCGACACGGTTGGCATCGGCACTGGTAAATGCGCCGCGTTCATGGCCGAACAGTTCGCTTTCCATCAACTGCGGCGACAGCGCCGGGCAATTCAAGCTGACCATCGGCCCAGCCGCCCGACGACTGGCGATATGCACCGCCCGTGCAACGAGTTCCTTACCTGTTCCACTTTCACCGCAGATCAATACGGTTTCATCGGTGCGCGCGACCTGTTGAATCCGCTCCTTCAGTCGACGCATCACCGGACTCGACCCGATCAAGGTCGCAGCCAATTCGGGATTCGCACTCGGCATAGTCGCCTTGCCAGCCGCCGAGCGACCGTGCCCCAGCGCACGATTCACCAGTGACTCGATCTGATCGGCACCAAACGGCTTCTCGATATAGTCGAACGCGCCATGCCGCATTGCCTCGACCGCCGTCGTCACGCTCGCATGTGCCGTGACCATGATGATCTGCGCATCCAGGTGCCGGGATTCCAGTTCGCGAATGAAATCCAAGCCGGTCATACCCGGCATCCGCAGATCGGTAATGATCAAGTCGTACTCGCAAAGATCTTTGCGAGACAGCGCCTCGGCAGCACTCGCGCAACAGCGGGCACTGTGGCCTGCATGACGCAGGATATCGGCTACCGATTCCCGAGCACGGGCATTGTCGTCCACGATCAGGATGTTGCCGCCAGGATCTTGATGCGCGTTCATGCCGCCTCCTTATCTGAAGTACGGTTGGGAATTCGTAGCGTGAATGCCGCGCCACCTTCGGGACAGTTCGCCACCTGCACCTCGCCGCCGTGCGCCTCCGCAATCCGATTGACGATCGCCAACCCAAGCCCCGTCCCCTGGCTTTTCGTCGTAAAAAATGGCTCGAACATTCGCCGACGGATCTCCTCAGGGATGCCCGGACCGCTATCGGCAACTTCCAAATCGGTCGCACCCGACATCGTCGCCGTCGCGGTAATCACCAAGTCACCTCCGCCCGGCATGACATCCACGGCATTCAAAACCAGGTTCATCAGCGCCCGACGCAACATGGTGCGATCGGCCTGCACCACCAGCGATTGCGGAACCTCGACCGAAGGCAGAATGCGCTGTGCGTTGAATTGCGGAGCCAACGACTGACACAGTTCCTCCACAATCTCGGGAACCGATACCGTCTCGTAACGCGGCAAACGATCGGCCGTGAATTGCAGCAAGTCGCTGACGGTCGTCTCCAGCGCCTGAAAGCAGGTATGGATCTTATCGACGATCTCCAGATTGGCCGAATCCGCCTGCACCCGCCGGCGCAACAGACTCAGGTACAGCGTGCAGGGCGCCAATCCGTTGCGCACTTCATGAGCGATATGGGCGGCGATCTGCCCCAGATCGGCCAGGCGATTCTTGCGCTCCAACTGGCGATTCTTCTGCTCCAGTTCCTCCGATAACCGATGCACCTCGTCCCGCAACGTCTCCTGCGTGCGTTGCAGGCGGTCGGTCGCCGTCTCCCACAACGATAACACGGCAGCGAGATCGAGTTCGCCCAGATTCATGTCGACCGCACTCTCCATCGATAGGTTCGTATGGGCCGAGTCCATGTCGGTGGTCTTGAGATCGGTTTGCGGTTGCGAAGGTCGTTGCATGACAGTTACCCCGAGGTCAGGTCGAGTTGGTGAGCGACATGGGCATGGGAGTCGGCGTATGCGGCGTGAGCATGCGAGCCGCGATGCAGATCCTGCAGGCGATTCGCGCATTCATCCCGCCGTTGCTGGAGCGCGGTTTCACATTGCTTTTCGATGAGCATGACTTCCTTGAGCATCGCATCGCAGCGCTGCGATACGAGTCGGCAACGATTGCGATCTTCGGGCGATCGCCAGATGCGCGAGTCGGGATCCTGATCGCGAAAGGGGTCAATCCG
>JBJOLO010000292.1:0-2927 GCA_046045565.1 Planctomycetota bacterium
CGTTGATGGTCCGGGTTACGTCCTTGCTGAACGAAACCGTGCCGCGAGTCGCCTCCTCCACCAAGGTACGGATCAATTCTTCCGCGCGGCCCCGCTCCGTCTGCTTGGTCGCTTTGATAGCCGATTCCAAAAAGCTTCCACCTTCGGCTTCGACCTTGCCGGCCGCCTGTGACTGTTTTTCCGCTCCACTCATGATCTATCCTCGATTCGCTTGATGAACGTAATTCGTTTGCCGCACGCCCGGTGATGCCGCAAGTCGCGACCTATTCACTGGGCGCTTCGATGCCTAGTTCCTGGGATAGCTTTTTCAGGTCCTCGGTATTCTTGAGCACCTTCTCCAAAACGTTCTCGAGGTCTTCGCTGCGATCGATCTTGGCCAGCAAATCTCGCAAGCGATCGCGGGTCTCGAGTAGCTTTCGTAGCGGTTCAACCTGGTTGGCAACTTGTGCAGGACTGAAGTCGTCCATGGAATTAAACTTCAGCTGCACGGGCATTTCCGAGCCGTCTCCCTTGAGCGTGTTTTCGACTCGCAGGTTCAGTCCCGGCGTCATCCGCTTCATCACGTCGTCGAAAGAGTCGCGATCGATGGTGACGAAGTTGCGATCCTTCATCGGCTTCAGCGGCGTCGTCGGATTGCCCGAGAAGTCGCCGATCACACCCACGACGAAGGGCAATTCTTTTTCCACCATCGCCCCTTCGGTTTCCACCTCGTAGGTGATGTGTACACGTGGTTTGCGCACTCGATCCAACTTCTTATGAATACTTTCACTCATCGCTGCGAAGATCCTTTCTTACATGACGAAAAGAAACCGGCGCCAAGCACAACGCCACAGCGGGAAACCCGTGCGGAGTGAGAGGGGGCGGCACTGATTTGCCCATGTTGTACGAGTTTCTACCGGCTTTGGCAACTCGCAAGATTTGGAATCCGTTTCCACGACCGCGGCCCCGATCAACTCGACTCGCTCGCGGACTCCTCGGTGACCGGAATGCCCGTGCGTTTCGCCAGTTCGCCGCGAATGCCGTCGTCGGCGATCAGCTCCCGCACCAACTCCGGCAGGGTCATGCGGCCCCAGCGTACGACCTGTTCAAGGGTATAGGACACGGGAGAATGCGGCTCCGTCCGGCGAAAAAATGCGGCGACGTTCAGCAGGGTGCGGAAGGCGTCTTCACGAGTCTGAATCGCGCCCGACGCGAGCGAACTTGCTCCGACCGCCCCGCTCGGACCTTGGTTTGCTGATAGATCCCCTTCCGCGTTCGACGCCGGTTCGCCAGCCGGTTCACCCTTGAGCTGTCCCAGGCGTCCGATCGCCAATTTCAACTGTTCCCGAATTTTGGAACTCTGCGGTGCGGCGGGCTCCCCATACGGGTCATTGCCGCATTTCGCATCGAGAACCTCCGTCATCTTGTCAAACTCTTCCAGGCAAGCTTGGGCATCTTCCAGCTTTCCCGAGAGATAGGCTTCTGAAACCGACGCGGCGGCTCGACCGATCTCGGCGCGTAAGGCGTCGCGGCGGGCGCGTACCGTGGCGGAGTCGTCGGCCTCGTACGCATAGAAATAGTCGGCGTTGGTGAACCGTGCACCCGAATTGGTCTCCATGATCACGATGCTTCGCAACGGATCAATCAACGACCCTTCGGAATCGATTCCATTGAGCAGGGCAAGTTGACTGACCGTCTCCACGTAGCCCTCGTCCTCGGTCGGGGCCGGATGAATTCCCTCCCAAAACTGCTCGCAGATTTCCCGAACAAGTCGAAATCCGTCGCGGGCTCCGGCGTAGCCATGTTGCCGGGTCAACGCTTCGATCAGCCAAGCGCAGATCGACAAGTCCTTCGATAACGTGGCAATGACGGTCGGAGCTTTCTCCGCTACGATCTTCCATTGTTTCGTCGCCTCACCCTCGAGCGACTCCACCGAAATCGTTGGCGTTGCGTCGTTGCTTCCACCGCTTTCCGCTCGCGACTCCGCAGCCTGGGCGAGTCGCGCTTTCACGGCCTCGCGCTCTTTGTCGCGGGCGGCCTCCCGCGCCGATCGAATGGTGGAATAGGCTGCCATGCCCGCCTTGTCGGCCTTCAGCTCGATCCCGGATGGCTGCGATTCGGAAATCGGCGCAAGCAGCGCCGCGAAGTCAAGTATTTCGGCCGATGGCATGGCACTCTCCTTTGTTCCTCAAGGAAACTTAGGCCACGACTTCGTTCGGATTCGGCAAAAGTCGTGCGCAACCCACATCCGGATCGCAGAACGCGTCTCCGAAATCGACGGCAAGGGTGGAGTTGTGCGGACAACGCCGAATGGCAGCGTCATGAGGAACGTGCCTGATGCGAGGGCTAGATCGCCAAGATCATTCACTCGCGCAGATCAGAAACTGCGGAGCAGCGATGGAGAGACAGGACGACGCACCTGTAGTCGGCCCTGGCGAGGCACCCCACGTACGCAGGTCGTCTCAACGTTGACTGGAAACGATATTCACCAGCAGTACCGCCACAACGACGCACAGCACGGCGGAGGCCAAATACAGCACCCTTGCCCAATTGTGGTACCGGTTGTCCTCGGCGATCGCTTCAGGCGTCCAATCCAGTTCGTTGTCCAGGTTCTCCAACGTGAATTTCTCAAACACGCTTTTCACAAACGCTTGCGTGTCGTCCGACTCACCGGTCGCCGCGAAGTAGCAGCCGCCCATCAGCAGTTGGTCTTGTGCGGGCTTTGCCTCGCGTGCGTTGAATCCAATTCCCTGCGCGAGGATACCGGCCAAACGGCCCCGGACTTCGTTTCGAATCTTGCACAGCAGCTGGTACAACTTGCCGTTACCGGGCTTGTTGTAACCATCGCGTTCTTTGAACAACTGATAGACCGCATCTTCGAACGCGCCGCAAGCGTGCGTGGTCACCGCTCGCATCTGCTCGTCTGTCGGCGCATTCCATACGCCATA
>JBJOLO010000438.1:0-11342 GCA_046045565.1 Planctomycetota bacterium
CCGGGTGCCTGGACGCGCTGTGCAACAGGATAAACCGTCTCGTGGGAGCGTCAAATGGTCAGTGATTTTCTCGTTACTCCGTGGTACTTCGCCGATACGACGGCGACGATTTCGGCCGTGACCCCGGCTGCACGCAAGAGGCTGGACGGCGGCACGTCGGCCCGAGTGCGACTCTCGGCGCTGCCGGCTCTGGTGGAGCAGCTGGAGGCCGAAGGGTTTCGCGTGGGCACGGCCGACGAGGGCCAGATGCTACTGGCGCTGCTGACCGAAGCCCGATCGGCGCTGCAACCGGCCGACGTGCCCGAATTGGAAGCTGCGATCCAGGCCGCGCAGCTTGGGCACTTCGCGGACTGCGCGTCTCATCTGGCCGGAGTCAGCGGGTTACCGGTGGCGCTGTCGAACCGAATCGAAGCCGCTTTGTACGCACTCGACGTGCGGCTGGGCTGATCAAAAGGGGGCCGCATCATGACACTAGAAGGTTCGGACCTGGATCGCGTGATCCACCTGCTGCGGGCGCTGCACCGGCTGGCTAACTTGCCGCACGACACCATCGAGCAGAGCCAACGCGCCAAGGTGGTATGGGACGAAATTCAGCTGGCCATCGGCCCGCAATACAACTACGCCGACCTACTCAAGGCGATCGTTACCGCCGAGGTGGCGCGAGAATTCGAACTGAGAAATACCCGAGACTAGGAGATTCGCGATGACTCACCCAATCCACGCGGTGCTGACCGAGCACTCGCCCCGACCGGCGGGGGATCCGCTGTACGTGCCGTACTGGGCCAAGGGCGACTACGCCCGCCGCCTGGGCACCCGCTACACCACCGAGGAGGGGTCGGTGATCGAGGCCGGCCGGGTGGTCAAGGAAGGGCTCGGGAAGGCTTCGGAAGGTCGGTCGGTATGTATATCCCGGGGAACCCAGGAGAACGCAACGGAGACCCCACGGAAGGCCTCGGAGACCCGGTCGAGGCAGGCCCGGAGCCTGGACCTCGCAAGTACCCTGGTCAAGAGCTGCGCTAGCCCCGACGAGAAATGTGCGCTGGCTATCCGTCACGGCATCGACCCGGCGGCGGTCAAGACCGCCCCGAACCCCGGAGTCGCCAGTATGCGACTGGTGAACGCGCTGCGAAAGGTGCTCGATGGTCAGCCCTGAACGTGCTCTGTGGCACTGGCTCAACCAGCGCATGGGTGGGCACTGGTGCGCCCAA
This sequence comes from Planctomycetota bacterium, assembly GCA_046045565.1. Taxonomy (GTDB): domain Bacteria; phylum Planctomycetota; class Planctomycetia; order Pirellulales; family Pirellulaceae; genus VGZA01. Next base: position 1,209 of record JBJOLO010000438.1, read on the forward strand.
CGAATCGAGTCGATCGCGACCGCGCCGGGGATCCCGGACGTGTACTTCAGCTGTTCAGTGCCCGCCGACCTTCGCGGCTGGATCGAGCTGAAATCGTACGCGCACTGGGGGGCCGACCACCTACCGTTCGACGTGCCGTCCTGGACGAGCGATCAACGCAACTGGATGCAGCGGCACCACGCACACGGTGGGCGAGGCTGGCTGGTGGTGGAATACCGCGACAGCGCCGAACTGCTCGTCCTGCCGGACCGTTTCGCGCTGGTCGAAGTCGGACGACTCAAGACCGCAGCGGTGCGCAACATGCTGTACTCGCACCCACGACGGGGGCTGGACGCAAACGGAATACTTGACGCGCTGCTGCAGCCGTGATCTAATGACCGAATGTGGCGTGCAAAGCGCCACGGGGATACCTCCATATCCCACGGGAACAATACACCGTTACATTGTTCCATCAAGATGTAACAAATGATGTAACAGCTTCCGACGACGGGAAGAAGGCCCGGTGTTACCTTGTTACACACGCACGCGGGGGTCATGCCTTGGTTACGAAATGCGCGAATATGGGGGGTATATGATGTAACAATAACTACAACGTAACAAAACACGACAGAGCCCCGAAGGACGCGGCTCTTCGAAGGGTGAGGCGTTACATCGAGTGTTACACCAGATGTAACAAGAGAGGCCCGTCAGACAGCCAGAGTTACTCCACCACCACATAGAGCTAACCCGATACCGCCTCACGTACGCGCACGACCGCAGCGTGGCAGAAATGATGCGTTCTACAGTTTGGATTCTTGCGCCATCGCGTGTCCCTGTGGTTTAATCGCGCCATGAACAAGCGGCCCAAGATCCCTGGTCCCGAGACGCTCGCTGAGTACGAACGTCGAGCTGGTGTGTCTCACGCTTTGCTGCTGGACATGATCCGACGTGACCGAGCGCGCTACTTGGACTCGCCGTCCAGTCACATGCCGCATTCCGTCGTGTGCAACGATCCCTCGATCGAAGCGAAAGGCGACCTGAAAGATCTGGAAGAGAGCAAGGCGTGGCTCATGCTGCTGATTCTGGCCGAGTACCGGGACGGCAAGCAAGAGTGCTTCTCGCTGCGTCATGCGTACACTTGCGCCGGTATCGGGCGGCATACGCTGATCGACTGGCGAAAGAATCACCCGATGTTCGACGCAATGATGGAGTCGATCCAGGAAGAAATGGTCGACACGATGCGCAGCGAGGCCTACCGGCGAGCGGTGGTCGGAGTCGACGAGCCGATCTTTTATCAAGGCGTGGACACTGGCAATCGCGTAAAGAAATACAGCGATTCTCTGCTGCAATTCACCCTGATGGGGCACGACGCTCGGTATCGCAGCAAAGAAGTGAACATGAACGTGTCCGGGCAGCTTGACTCGAATATCAATATAGAGGGTTTGCGTGACAAATTGGCCTCTCGGCTCGCCGCTAAGGCAAAGGCGACGTAAGCCGCCGCCACCTGATCCGAACAACTTTCACGAATTTGTGGATGAGTTGTCGGACGCTGAGGCGTTGGAGCTGTTCTACGACTGGAAATCCTGGGCTCGACCCAATCAGCTTTTACCGGAGGGTGACTGGTGGACGATCTGGATGATTCTCGCAGGGCGGGGGTGGGGCAAGACCCGCTGTGGGGCAGAATTCGTGCGTTACCACGTCGAAAACAAGCTGGCGGGTCGCGTGGCTCTGATCGCTGAAGACGCTGGTGATGCGCGTGACGTCATGATCGAGGGCGAGTCGGGGATTTTGGCCATCTCCCACCCGAAGTGCAAGCCCGTGTTCGTGCCGTCCAAGCGCAGGATCGAGTGGCCGAACGGCGCGATCGCGACGATTTATTCGGACAACGACCCGGAAACGTTGCGCGGTCCGCAGCACGATTTGTTCTGGTGCGACGAGTTGGCGAAATTCCGCAACGCCGAGGAGATGTGGTCGAATCTGATGTTTGGTCTGCGTCTGGGCGAGAAACCCCGAGGCGTCGTGACCACCACGCCAAAGCCGATTCCCATTGTGCGTCGGCTGCTGGAGGACGAGCGAGTGTACGTCACGACCGGCACCACACACGAGAATTTCAATAATCTTGCCCCGACGTTTCGCGACGAAATCATCAGCCAGTACGAAGGCACGCGCATCGGTCGGCAGGAGTTGTACGCCGAGGTCATCGATCCCGAGGACTACGGCATCGTCAAGCGCGAGTGGTTCAAGCTGTGGGAGGCGCACAAGCCGCTGCCCGAGTTCATCTACGTGCTGCAGTCCTACGACTGCGCGTACACCGAAAAGACCGTCAACGATCCGACGGCGTGCAGCGTTTGGGGCGTGTTTCGTCCATCTGATGACTCGCCGTTGTGCGTCATGCTGATTGATTGCTGGGAGGACTTCTTGTCTTACCCGGATCTGCGGCCCAAGATTATTGAGGAGTACAAATCCCTGTACGGTGAGCCGGGCAAGCGCGTGGACATGGTCCTGGTCGAGGACAAGGCGTCGGGCATTTCGATCATCCAGGACTTGCAGAGGGCGCACATCCCGTGCAGGGCGTACAATCCTGGGCGGGCCGACAAGGTGCAGCGCTTGCATTTGGTGGCCAACATCATAGCGCGTGGTCGTGTGTACATTCCTGAGAGCACGGTGCACAAGGGTCAGCCTAGGGATTGGGCAGAGCCGCTGGTCGGTCAGGTGTGCTCGTTCCCCGAGGCGCAGCGAGACGACCTCACCGACACGCTGTCGCAGGCGCTGCGGCTGTTGCGCGACATGAGTTTCTTGGACATCGACCCTGCGCCAGCGGAGGACGATGACGATTACCACGATTCGAACACACCGAGACGGAGTAACCCGTATGCCCAGTGAACTCGATTTGCCTGGGCAGCTGCCCAAGGGGTTTAGGCTTCCGTCGGCGGGCAAAGTGTTGGGCGGCGTCGCGCTGCCGGCCGGTGCGGCTGCAATCAGTCAGGATCCGGTCGATGTGGCGACCGCGTTTGCCAAGGCGCGGAATATGTTGCCAATCGGGTTGGCCATGTATTCCCCCGAGTTGAATGCGGGCGAGGCTGAATGGATTGCTGCACGTAGGGCAGAGCGCGACATGCGCGAGGCACAGATGGCGGCGCAGCGCGAGCCCACCGTGCAGGAGGTCAGGCGCGATTTCGAGAGACGATTTCCAACTCGGTTCGAGCAGCAGCTGATGCTGGAGTACATGCGGCGACAGGCCGAGCGCGAGAAATTGGAGACCACCAGACCGCAGCCTGAAGTGACGGCGCGGCATGAAGCACGCGCAATTGAGCCTCGTCGAAAAGCCGCAGGTGGAAGTGTAAAGCAAGAACCGGTCATTGTCAATGGTCCCACTGAGCAGGAGTGGAAAGAGTTCGGTGAGGCAGTGTCGCGCAAGTATGCCAAGGGCGGTGCAGTCGGCACGGCAAAGGGCGTCGCGAAGGCGCTCAAAGAACTGGACAAGCCTGATTTGACTCGGCGCATGATCATTGGTATGAAGCCGGATTTGCCGGTTGCGAAGCTGAGCAGCGCTATGGCCGGGGTCGACGCGCTGACCGACATCGAGAAGGCGGCGCGAAAGACGGGCGACGCACCCAAGGTCACGGAAAAAACGGTGCAGGTCGATCCCGGCCGGGGCAAGAAAGAGGTTACTGTCAAGTCGCTGACCGAGACGCCGGTGTCCAGGCGTGAGGTGTTGCAGACTGTCGCGTCGCAGGCGGCACGAAGGGTGCTACCGACGGTCGGGCAGATGCCGGTGGGTCCGCAGGAGATGTTCGCTGGGGCGAGTGATTGGCCTTCGGTGTATCGGGCGATGTTGCCGATGGTGATGAAGCATGCGCCACAGGAACTCGAAACACTTCCTTCGCGGGTTGGGGTGAAGCTTGAGGACTTGCTGAGGGTGTCCGAGGAGGATCCGTTTGTTCGTAGCATGTCGGAGAACTTGACGAGGTTCCAGGAGCTATTTCCACTGACTTTCAAGAAAGCGATCGGGGGTATTGGCGAGGGAGCCGCAAAACGAGTCGACGAGCCGGTTGCTGGGTTAACGCCGCGTGTGGTGTATCACGCAGGTGCCGATTTCGAGACTCCGAACCCGGGGTTGTTCACGACCCCTGACTTGGAAGCCGCCGAGAAATTCCTGCGCAATGTCGGGGGATCAAAGCTGCATACATTTCACGCCCAGCCGAAGCAGTCTGGGACGGACAAGGATGTGGCAGAGGCCGCGAAACTGCTAGGGATATATGATCCTAAAGTTCCGGTAGGGCAGTACCTGGAGCAGGGTGAGAATGCGATCTTCGCCGAGGCCCCTGCGTTGGTTCGCAAATTACGCGAAAAGGGTCTTGATTCGGTAGTTATAAACGACGGAATGAGTTCGGCACCGTCGTTGGTGGTTCTTGACCCTGCTGTGTTGACCCGCGCACCGGAAAGGAAACCCAAAGGCAAAGCTGCAGGCGGTGCGGTGGATGGTTCGGACGTCGATCGAATGATTTCGGAGGCGGTGCAGAATGGCATGAGTGAATCTCAGGCTATTCGAGCGTACGCTCCGATATTCGCAAAATAATCACGAAAGAGTATCATGGCTACAGAAATGCCTATTGACCCTGAATTTAACCGTTTCGTGGGTCCTCAGTCGATGTCTGATGCCTCTCAAACTGGTGAAGAGCCAGTCGAGGTGGATCTGGATTTGGACGAGTCCGATATCGAGGAGCTGCCCGATGGTTCTGCTGTGGTTCGAGTGAAGACCAAAGGGCCAATGGAGGATGAGGATTTTTACCAGAATCTCGCCGACAGTGATCTGCTGCCTTCTTCGGATTCTTCTTCGCTGGCCTTGAGGTACATCGAACTGATCAGCAAGGATCGAGAGGCCCGCAAGCAGCGCGACAAGCAGTACGAGGAGGGTTTGAGGCGCACCGGATTGGGCAAGGATGCTCCTGGCGGGGCGAACTTCAATGGTGCATCGAAGGTAGTACACCCCGTGATGGCTGAGGCGTGTGTCGACTTCGCTTCCCGTGCGTTCAAAGAGATGTTCCCACCGGACGGGCCGACCAGGACGAAGATCATCGGTGATGTCGACGACGAGAAGGTCGCTATTGCAGAGCGCAAACGCGACTACATGAATTGGCAGTTAACCGAGCAGATCGAGGAATTTGCTGATGAGCAGGAGCAAATGCTCACGCAGCTGCCTCTCGGGGGTTCTCAGTACCTCAAAATGTGGTACGACGAGAAGAAAAAGCGCCCTTGTGCTCAGTTCTTGCCGATCGATAATGTGTTGCTGCCTTTTGCAGCGGGCAGCTTCTACACGGCGCAGCGAGTGACCGAGGTCGATGACATCTCCGACTACGAGTTTAAGCGTCGCATATCTTCTGGCCTGTATCGCGACAGCGATTTTATCCGGGCGACGATGGATCCGGAGCCGACTGAGGCTCAAAAGGCAAACGACAAGATCGAGGGTCGCAATCCGAATGACAATGAGGATGGTCTGCGGCGCGTATATCACGTTTACACGTGGCTGGAGTTAGAGGATGACCCGATAACTCGCGGCGAAATGGCGCCATATATTTTGATGATCGACGAGTTGGAGACTGAGGTCGTTGGCTTGTACCGCAATTGGGAAGAGGGCGACGAGACGATGACTAAACTCGACTGGATCGTCGAGTTCAAATTCATCCCTTGGCGTGGCGTGTATGCTGTAGGATTGCCACATTTGGTGGGTGGGCTATCGGCGGCAGCGACGGGGGCGTTGCGTGCTTTGCTGGACTCGGCTCATATCAATAACGCGGCGACGTTGCTGAAGCTGAAGGGGGCCAAGGTCTCTGGTCAGTCTCAGCAGGTGGAAGTAACGCAGGTCGCGGAGATAGAGGCCGCACCGGGTGTGGACGACGTGCGCAAGCTGGCAATGCCGATGCCATTTAACCCGCCATCTCCCGTATTGTTCGAGTTGCTCGGGTGGCTGACTAGCGCGGCTAAGGGTGTGGTCACCACGGCCGAAGAGAAGATCGCTGATGTAACCAGCAACACGCCCGTGGGCACCACGCAGGCGCTGATTGAGCAGGGCGCAGCAGTGTTTTCGTCGATTCACTCGCGTTTGCACAAGTCGCAGGCGAAGGTGTTGATGGTGTTGCAGCGCATCAATCGCTGGTACTTGGACGACATGCAACGGGGTGACGTTGTAGCGGACCTGGACATCAAGCGAGAGGATTTCGCGAGGTCTACCGACGTGATTCCGGTCTCGGACCCGCACATCTTCTCCGAGACCCAGAGAATGGCCCAGACCCAAGCGGTTTTGGCCATGATGGACAAGAACCCGGACCTCTTCAACCGTCGGGCTGTGATTCAGCGCTTCTTGAAGCAGATCAAGGTGCCCGGAATAAACGAGTTGATGATCGATGTGCCGTCGCCGGAAAGGCTCGACGCAGCCAACGAGAATGTGGCCATGTCTATTGGTCAGGCGGCGTTCGCGTACCCTGAGCAGGATCATCTGGGGCATCTACAGGCGCACCTGGATTACGCCAGAGATCCGGTGTTCGGCGGTAACCCAGTGTTGGCACCGGCATTTCTGCCCAAAGCTATCGAGCATATCAAGCAGCATTTGGCGCTGTGGTATCTGAATCGGATGAACGGCTACGTTCGTGCGAGTCTGGGCAATGAGATGGAAGATTATGATTTGCTAAATGATCCGAAGCCCGTGGATAAGCTTTTCGCCACTGCCTCTCAGCATGTGGAAATGGACGCAAAGCAGACTCTGCACGGGATTTTGCCGGTCATTCAGCAGATGGTGCAGGCTGCGCAGCAGTTCAAGCCGAAGCCCGATATGCCACCTGATGCGCAAGTGCTTCTGCAGACGAGCATGGCTGAGACTCAGCGCAGGCAGGCTCGTGATCAGGCCGAAATGCAGCTCAAGGGCCAGGACTTGGCGGCTAAGATCCAGATGGATATGCGCAAGCTGCAGGATGAGAAGGAGTTGGCGATGGAGGAGTTACAGCTTAAACTCGCTATCGCAACAGGCGATATGGAGATGAAGGAGCGGATTGAGACTGCGAGGCTGACGAGGGACGCAGCTCGGTTGAAGTCCGATCAGCAGAAGACCATATTGGACCACGCTTTTCGTAACCCACTGCAATAAGGAGCAGTAAATGGCAACTAGTGATCAAGAGCAAAAAAGTGTGAATGTGCCGCAACACAAGCGAATTGCTATGGGCGAGAAGCTCAACGGGCAATCGATGCAACCCAGCGGCGGGTCGACGAAATCTAACAATAAGCAAGGAGGGTTAGCACAAGCAAAGAATAAATAATGGCCACATTGAGCGACCTCATCGGGGGGGTCAAGACTAGGCAGGCTGAAATAGCTGCGTCTCTGGCTGCGGGTAATGCGGTCAACTGGGAGTCTTACCACCGGATGGTAGGTCAGTATCAGGGCCTTCAGGAGGCTCTGGATATTTTAAACAGTCTTATGAAGGAAGAAGACGAACATGAGTGAACCGGTAGCGGCTAACGCCGCTGAATTAGCTTGGGCATTTCCGAGCGTAGACCCCGGTGCTAAACCTCTTGGTGGGCGCATACTAGTTCAGTTGCGTCGTACTAAAAAGAAAGCCACGGCAGCGGGAATTATTTTGGTTGAAGAGACCAAAGAGGCTGAGAAATGGAACAACATGGTCGCCAAGGTCATCGAAATTGGACCCCTGGCGTTCAAGCACCGCGATACCATGAAGGATTGGCCTGAGGGGTCTTGGTGCGTGCCCGGTGATTATATCCGGGTGCCGAAGTGGGGTGGTGACCGTTGGGAGGTGAAAATCCCCGGCGAGGATGACATCGAGGACCCCGCGTTGTTCATGATTCTCAATGATCACGAGATCATCGCTAAGGTGACGGGTGATCCGCTAGCTATGAGGGCATTTGTATGAGTGAAGACAAGAAAGAATCGATTCCGGTAGTCGAAGAAAAGGACGGCTCAGCTACCGTTCAGTTACCGGGGGATGTAATGGTCGAACCGGAGGGCGCGGACGACGCTGGTCGGGTCGAGCAGGACACGGTTTCGGCCTCGCAGGAGGAGGATGACGGTGGTGATGACGCCGGCGACGTGGATCGACCGGACGACACGGAGGCTATTCGCGAGTCGCGACGTGCTCGGCGAAAGGCCAAGAAAGAGTACATCAAGCGGACGAACGAGGAGAAAGACCACCGGCTCGCGATGCTGCAGCGGCAGAATCAGGAGCTGATGGAGCGTCTGGCCGTAGTGGAGCGCAAGACGCACAGTTCGGATCTTGCCCGTCTGGACAAGGCGATCGAGGACGAGGAGCTGCGGTACCAATACTTTGAGGCCAAGAAGCGCGAAGCCATAAACAACGCCAACGGGGAGGCTTTCACCAAGGCGCAGGAGGGGTGGTACGAATCTCGTAGAAAGATCGAGGCTATGAAGGCGGTCAAGCAAAAGGCCGTGGAGAACTCCACTCAGGATTCAGGGCCGGCTAACCCGAAGTTGGTGAGAAATGCTAACGCCTGGATGGAGAGAAATCCGTGGTACAACGCCAACGGCAACGACGAAGATACCCAGATCGCGAGGGTCGTGGACAAGCGGATGGCCGACGAGGGTTGGGATCCAGCCACACCGGAGTACTGGGAGGAGCTGGACAATAGATTGCAAAAGAGGCTTCCTCACTGTTATAATACGGATACTGAAAGTCCAAAAAGGAGTAAACCTAGGAGTTTCGTGACCGGTTCCAGCAGGGAGTCGGGGGGTGACAGTGGTGGCTCAGGCCGGAACACTTTCACTCTCGCTCCGGAACAGGTTAGAGCCATGAAGGAGGCGGGATTCTGGGATGACCCGGATAAACGCTCTCGAATGATCAAGCGCTACGCTCAAGAAGCACGAAATAGGGGTTAATCATTATGGATTCTCGACTCAAAAAATCTCTCTCTGCCGGTGGCCGCATGGATCGGTCTTCACAAGACCTGGAGCGCGGAGCGCCGGAAGAGAAGTTCATGTCAGCGCAGGAACGTCGCAAGATGTGGAGCGATGAGTGGACACAAAGTGCACTGCCAAAGGTCCCCGAAATAAAAGGGTGGCATCTTTGCTGGTTATCGACCACTAATTCTTACGACAGCATTGACAAGCGAATTCGTCTCGGGTACGTTCCTGTGAAAGCAGATGAGTTACCTGGGTTCGATAATTACCGTGTAAAAGCTGGCGAGGATATTGGTTTCATCGCATGTAACGAGATGCGCTTGTACAAGATCCCCATGGATGTGTATCAAGACATAATGTTGCAGATGCATCATGAGGCTCCGATGGAAGAGGCGGACAAAATCCGTGTCCAAGTCGAGAACCTCCAGGGTGCGCGTGACTCCTCGGGCAAGTCTCTGGGGCGGGTCGAAGGCGAAGGCTTTGGTGAAATCGAACGATCCGTGCCCACTCCTGTGTTCCAGGGGTAGGTGCTCAACCAAGGAGTAAGACAAAATGTCTTCGACTAATGCTCCGTTCGGTTTGCGTCCTGCGTTCCATCCATCTGGTCTGGATCGCGCTCAGGCGCTTGCCAACGGTATTGCGTCCGCTTATGGGACCGACATCCTCAAGGGTCAACCCGTCAAACTCAACTCTAGCGGCAACATCGTTGTCGCGGCTGCTGGCGATGCCTTCCAAGGCGCTTTCGCCGGTGTCGAGTGGACTGACACCACTGGCCGTCGTCGCGTATCGAACTACTGGCCTGCCTCTACGGCTTACCAGACCGGTTCATGCGTAGCCTACTTCTACAACGATCCCAACATCGTGTACGAGATTCAGGCTGACGGTTCGCTGGCTCAGACCTCAATTGGCGACATGGCCGATTTGAGCAACACCACCGCTGGTTCCACGACCACCGGTCTGTCGCAGTGCACGCTCTCGACCACCCTGGTCGGTGCTGGCAATAGCGCTCAGATGCTGATTCGTGATCTGGCTCCGTACCCCGACAATGCTTGGGGAGATTCGTACACGATTGTGCGAGTGACGATCAACGAGTCGCAGTTCAATGCGTCCGTGAACGCTATCTAAGAAGGGAGAGTGAGTCATGGCCGCTCCGATGAGAAGTACCGACTTTCGCTCGATTGTCGAACCCATTCTGAACGAGTGCTTTGATGGTGTTTACGACCAGAGGGCTGATG
>JBJOLO010000529.1:0-3910 GCA_046045565.1 Planctomycetota bacterium
CACGGCTGAGGCTTTGGCGCGGATCGAAGGTGGCGCCTTGGCGAACACCCTGGCGATTACCGTGCGCAGCGTCTCCGGCGAACAGTTCGACCGGATCGTGGACTACGACTTTGGCCCGGTGCCTGAGCCGGCGCCGGCCCGTGATGGCGACGATTTCGATCCCGAGTCGGTTCCGTTTTAAGCCAGGAGGCGATGACAAATCATGATCGACACCGCAATTGACTATCTGGCAGCCCGTCTCTGCGTCTTGCCCGCCGTCCGTGCCGAAAAGCGACCGGCGCTCTCCGGCTGGAAGGCGTTTCAGTCTCGGCTACCCAGCCGAAAGCAAATCGAACATTGGTTCAATAGCGATCGTGACGCGATGTGCATCGTCGCCGGCTCGGTCAGCGGCAATCTTGAAGTTATTGACTTTGACCATCAAGCGGCTCGGTACGAGGCGTGGGTGTCGCTCATCCCGCCCGAACTCCTGGGACGCCTTGTCATCGAACGCACGCAGTCCGGCGGTCGCCACGTCGTATACCGCTGCGTCGATGCGGTATGCGGAAACATTAAACTATCGCAGGCGCTGCGCGACGGTAAATTGGAAACGCTGATCGAGACACGGGGCGAAGGTGGGCTGTTTCTCTGCGATCCGACTCCGGGTTACACACTCGAGCAGGGAACGCTCACTGATCTGCCGATTCTATCGTCCGCCGAACGCGAGTCGCTGCTCGAGGCCGCGTGGAGCCTCAACGAGCACCTGCCCCCGCCCGTCAATTACTCATGCGATGCGATCGCCATCGACGGTCGTCCCGGCGATGAATTCAATGAGCGAGGCGATGTGCGCGAGGTGCTTGTGCGCAACGGCTGGACCCTGGCGAAACCGGGCGTCAACGAATACTGGCGCCGTCCTGGCAAAGATGTCGGTTGGTCTGCCACGCTTCGCGATCGTGTGTTTTACGTGTTCAGCGGCAACGCAGCACCGTTCGAGCCCAATCGCGCGTACTCGCCGTTCTCCGTGCTCACGCTGCTCGAACACGGCGGCGATTTCGGCGCGGCAGCGAGCGTATTGCGGACGCAGGGGTTCGGTTACGAGTCGCGATCCTCCGATCCTGAGGAGCCAATCGGATACGGAGCACCGGACCTCGAATCGCAACGTGCAGCACCGATTGACCCCGGGCCTTTGCCTGAAGAAATGCTTCGAATACCCGGATTCATCTCAGAGGTAATGGATCACTGCCTCGCCACCGCGCCCTACCCGAATTTCGTCATGGCGTTCAGCGGCGCGATCGCTCTCCAGGCGTACCTCGCTGGAAGAAAAGTGCGCGACCCCGGCGACAATCGCACCAATCTGTACCTGTTAGGACTCGCTCATTCCGCCGCCGGCAAGGACTGGCCTCGCAAGGTCAACACGCGCATCCTACACGAAATCGGCGTTGCCGATTGCCTCGGCGAGCGATTCGCTAGCGGCGAAGGCATTCAGGACGCGTTGTTCATCTCGCCTAGCATGCTGTTCCAAACGGACGAGATTGACGGACTGCTCCAATCAATAAACAAGGCTCGCGATGCGCGCCATGAAAACATCATGACCACGCTGTTGACGCTTTACTCGAGTGCCAACAGCGTGTTTCCGATGCGGCGCAAGGCGGGTAGGGAATCGCCAGGACAGATTGACCAGCCGTCGCTTGTGATCTTCGGCACAGCGATTCCCAATCACTACTACGAAGCACTCTCCGAGCGGATGCTCACCAACGGCTTCTTCGCGCGCATGATTATTCTTGAGTGCGGCCGACGCGGCGCGGGCCAAGAGCCGAGGATACAAGAGATTCCATCGCGAGTAGTGGATACCGCTCGGTGGTGGTGTGACTTCCGACCCGGTACGGGAAACCTTCAGACCTGGCACCCCGTCCCGGCGGTCGTGCAATACCACGCCGATGCAAGAAGCCTGCTGGTCGAGGCGCGACTGGAGGCTGAGCGGGAATACGAACGGGCTGAATCGGCGAGCGACGCGGTCGGCACGACAGTCTGGGGGCGAGTCAGCGAGCAGACTCGCAAATTGGCGTTACTCTATGCCATCAGCCAGAACGCGACGAAGCCGGAAATCGGTCGCGATGCCGCCGAGTGGGCCGTGCGATTCGTGATGCACCAGACCAGACGCATGTTGTTCATGGCGAGCAGCCACGTCGCGGAAAACCCGTTTCAGGCGGACTGCCTGAAACTGCTTCGCAAGCTGCGCGACGCGCCCGAAAAGCAGCTTGCTCACAGCGTTTTGCTCAAACGCATGAAGATGGGCTCCAAGGAGTTCGGGGATTTGGTCGCGACCCTTGAGCAGCGAGGGGAAGTGGAGAAGATCGTTGTGACGCGTCCCGGAACGTCGCATCGGGCGTATCGACTGCGGGGTGAAATGTGCGATGGAGGGTGAAAGGAGGTTGGTCCAAAACCGGTGGTTTGAGGTGATTGGGGGTGAAACGAGAGAAAGGAGGGTGAAACGTGAAAACGGAAGAATATACAAGAAAAAATACTCTCTCTCTTCTCCTTTCTCTCCTTTCACCCGCACCCCCACCCACGCGTGCGTACGCGTGTATGTGTGTGTCTATGCGAGGGAGTGGTGAAAGGAGAAAGGAGGTGTCTCCGTTGTCGATTGAGCTAAGCCGCGACCTCCTACGCTGGACCACCCACGTTCGCGTTTGTTGCGATGAAGTCGATCGGGACGACCAAGAACTTCGGGACGCGAATAAACGTCACACGCGGCCACACGGTGGCCCTGGAGGGCAGTCGCAGCGATTGAACAAATTCAGATTAGGACGGTTGCGATTAATGCCGTCGCAGTCGGCGATGACATTATCCTCATTGATCGACACGGAAGGACGCTTTCGAAGCGGCGCCGACTATTTGAAGTTGACGGGCCGTGTGACCCAACAACTCTTGAGCGTTGGAGATGGCGGTTCACCACGAGCCACGCCAGCCGAGGGCCATTGCATAGGTACTTCCAAAAAAATCGTGTTTTCGAAGACGCCAACGGGAACCAACGCGAAGTTAGAGAGAGTTTGTTTTGACAGTCGGAACATTCAACGGAGTGAATTGCCATGAAGATTGAATTACTGAAGCTGACGGATATCAAGCCGTACCCCAACAACCCCCGCAGCAACGATGATGCCATCGATGCCGTCGCCGGCTCGATCCGCGAGTTCGGCTTTCGTCAGCCGATCGTGGTCGACACCGAGGGCGTGATCATCTGCGGGCACACCCGCTTCAAGGCGGCGCAGAAACTGGGGCTGGAGAAAGTGCCGGTCCACATCGCAAAGGACCTGACGCCCGAGCAGATCAAGGCGTATCGCATCGCCGACAACAAGACGGCGGAATTGGCCGAGTGGAATTACGATCTGTTGCCGATCGAACTGGCTGACCTGCAGGCCTGCAATTACGACCTGGGGCTATTGGGTTTCGACCAAGACGAGTTGGCGAAGCTGCTCGGCGGCGAATTGCAGGAAGGACTGTGCGATCCGGATGAGGTGCCGGCGCCACCCGACGCCGCGATCACGCAGCCCGGCGATCTTTGGATCCTGGGCGACCATCGGTTGCTCTGTGGCGACAGCAGCAAACCGGAGGATGTCGATCGGCTGCTCGACGGCGCCATGATCCAACTCGTGAACACGGACCCGCCGTACAACGTGAAAGTCGAACCCCGCAGCAACAACGCGATCGCTGCCGGCCTTTCGTCGTTCCAAGGCACGTCACATCACCAGGGACTCGACCTCGCGCGGCATCCCGGCAAGTCGAAACCCACGCAGAAAAAGCTGCGGGCGAAGGACCGGCCGCTCGCGAATGACTTTGTGTCCGACGAGGAATTCGAACGCCTCCTCACCGCTTGGTTCGGCAACATCGCGCGGGTCCTCGAACCGGGTCGTGCCCTGTACTGCTGGGGGGGCTA
>JBJOLO010000537.1:0-3018 GCA_046045565.1 Planctomycetota bacterium
AGTCTCGGCACACGATGGTTGTAGGCAGGAATCGGGCAGGTAGGAACGGCGGGATCATGCGTCGTGATCCTGCCTATCGGCCAGTGGAGTGATCCGCCGCTCACCGTCACCGATGCGCGATGCCACGGGCACGTGCGGTCGATTATTTCTGAAGCGTGGCCGCTATGCTACTATGGGCATCGCTGAATCCAAAAAATGGTGTATCGGGGGCTCGGACCTGCGGCATCCGCAGATGAACTGAGAGCAGTTGAGATAGATCCCATGGAATCAAAGCCAATGAAATTTGCGATTTGCAATGAGACCTTTGTGGATTGGCCGTTTGAGCGAGCAATGGCAGTGGCTCGCGAGTGCGGTTATACGGGCATCGAGTTCGCGCCGTTCACGATGGGCAGCGACGCCTACGCGATCAGCGAGGCGAAGCGAAAAGAAGTGCGATCCCAACTGGCAGCGGCGGGCCTCGAGGCGGTTGGCTTGCATTGGTTATTGGCCAAGACGCAAGGTTATTACCTGACGTCACCCGATGCAGCCGTGCGGTCGCGGACCAGCAGTTACCTTGCTGAATTGGCTCGACTCTGCCATGACCTGGGTGGCAACATCATGGTCCTCGGTTCGCCACAGCAGCGGAATCTGCTGCCTGGCATCGGTCACGATGACGCGATGAAGTATGCCGCTGAGGTAATTCGAGGCGCGACGGAGACGTTTCGTCAGACGGGCGTGACCCTTGCGGTCGAACCGCTCGGACCGCAGGAAGGAAACTTCTTAAATACGGCCGACCTGGGTGTCGAACTGGTACGGCTGGTCGACTCGCCCAATTGCAGGCTGCACCTCGACGTGAAAGCGATGTCGACGGAAGCAATCCCGGTTGCGGACAATATCCGCCAGCATGCGCCCTGGATGGTCCACTTCCATGCGAATGATCCGAACCGGCGGGGGCCCGGCATGGGGGACATGGACTTTGTCCCGATCTTTGCGGCTCTGCGGGACGTGGGGTACGAAGGCTGGGTGAGCGTCGAAGTCTTTGAATACACCTACCCGACGGGCTTGGACGGACTCGCGCGGGATAGCATCGACTACATGCGACGATGTCTGTCGGCCCTCACGCCGCCGAACGCCTGATACGGTCGCGGAACCGCTGCGTGTTTTCCCGTGCCTACTGCGTCGCGGGATTCACGACGACACCGCGGGAAATGGGTCGGAATCAGGGGGCCGAATCGGGGGCCTGAGCCTGCGTCGCCACCCCTGGACGGCAAGTGCCTAAGTGATATATTAGGAACACTTTACCGTGGGCAAGCCCCACCGATTCTTGCGGAGCAATGCATGGCGAATAAAGAGGAGGCGTTTGAAGTCAACGGCACGGTGACTCAAGCGCTGGCAAACACGCGATTCCGAGTCCAACTGGAGACGGGCGGAGAAGTCTTGGCTCACGTCGCAGGTCGGATGCGGAAGAATTTCATTCGTATTGTCCCTGGCGATAAGGTGAAAGTGGAACTGTCGCCTTATGACTTGAGCAAGGGACGGATCGTATTTCGCGAACGGTAATGGTGATTGCAGTGCGTGGCGGCTTGCGACGACGCATATAGTCGGGCTGCGAGCTTCCTCGAAGCAGTCCGTGGCCAAGGCGTACTCGCCAGCAATATCCCGACTGGCGCGACGGCAGATCAAGCGAGCAACTTGGCAGCACCCTTCTTCCATGCTGGCTGAATCCCATTCCATCAACGTACTCGTCGAAATTGTCCTTTCCTACGTTTTGATCTAATCGATTTCTCGTCTTTTCAAAACTTGACTGCGGTTGCGAGGGTAGAAGCAAGGAGCGAAACCCAAGCCAGGATCTCGAACATCCAGGTTCCTGTTTGAGGCGTCGCAGCGCCTTTTTTGAATACGTTTCGCGTCATTTTTGTGGACTCGTTCGCTCTGCCGGTTGCAGGCGTTTGTGATAAACAACTCATCACTTTGTCTCGTTAAGGGAGTGTAAGCAGTGACATCGATTCTCCGTGGACTTCGAATGGTAGCGTTGTTCGCCACGATGCTCTTGATTCCGGCTGCCGGCGTCTTGGCGCAAAACGGATCCAAGCCCGCCGTCGTGGTGGCGATGAAGGGGCTGAATGAAATGTTCGATGACCTGACGGCCGTCGCCCAATGGGCCGGTGCGGCTGACCAGGTCGGATTTCCTTTGATGATCGCTCGCGGAACCACGAGCAAGGTTGACCAGAACAAGCCGATCGGCGCTTCGCTATCGTTTGTCAACGGCGATCTCAAGCCGTTGATCTTCATGCCGGTCAGCGACCTCCAAGGCCTGTTTACGCAAGTGCGAGATCAGGTCGGCAGCCCCAAGGAGCTGGAGAAAGGCCTGTATGAATTGCAGGTGGGTGGCCAGCAGATGTACGTTCGCGAAGGCGAAGGCTGGGCGTTCATGTCGAATGACAAGGCGAGCCTCTCCAAGACGCCGGCGAATCCGGCTGAAATGATCGCCGATTTGACAAAGAAATATGACTTGGCGATCCAAGTCAATGTACAGAACATCCCCAATGACCTGCGGCAGGTCGCCATGACGCAAATCAAGGCGATCATGGAACAGGCAGCTCAAAACGGTGCCGATCCGCTGCAGGAGCAGATGCAAGCCAACCTGCAACGTCAGATGACCCAACTGGTCGATGAAACCGACTCGATCACGATCGGCCTCGCGATCGATGCGAAAGAGCAGAACATCGCAGCCGAGTTCGCCATGACCGCGAAGGACGGCACCGACCTGGCCAAAACGATGGCCTTGAACAACAACCTCAAATCGATGTTTGGCGGCTTGGTTGGTCAACAGGCAGCGATGGGCCTGAGCGTTGTCAGCAAAATGGCAAGCGAGGACATCGAGCAATTGATGGGTAGCATGAAGGGCATGCGCGAGCAGGCGATGGCGATGATTGACAACGCCGGTGAGCTTCCCGATCAAGCCACTCGTGACGACATCAAGTCGGCGGTGGGCATGATCATGGACAGTCTTGAGGCAACGCTGAAAGGCGGAACACT
>JBJOLO010000563.1:0-2555 GCA_046045565.1 Planctomycetota bacterium
TAAGATCGCCAGCCACTCCAGGAATTCGAAATCGTTCTCGACAATCGCGTAGAATGTGCACCAACCTGCGGCGAACACTTGTTGCACCATCATCACCACACGCAACGCAGTAGCCCGATTATCGCTTAAGAAACTCAACTGACTCGCGGCCGTAAAACAAAAAAGAGCGACAAACGACCACGCAACCGTTGCCACATTCAGAAACACGGTCCAAAACACCGGACCATCCAAGACGGCCCGATTCCAGTCCACGAAAATCTCGTAGGCCATCACCAGCCACACAAACATCGGTACGGCGAACCCCAGAACGAGCAGCGCGGACAGCGCCGACTGCCAGTGCCCCGAGCGACTCAGCGAAGCGAACATCAGACCGCACGCCGACATCGCGGCCGAAACGCTCACGGTCACGCCCAACAATAGCGCGATCAGGTAAATATCAACGCCTCGAAGCAACGCGGTGAACGCAATGCACGGTGCTAGCGCGGACAGGTAAACCAGCATCTGCACCATGACGCTGCCCAGTTTGCCGAACACAATCTGCCGGGCAGACAGGGTGGTGATCGCAATCAGCGCCAAGGTTCCATCCTCGCGTTCCGCCGCCAGCGAGCGGAACGCGCTGAACGGCACAATCAAGAACAGGGCCACCACCAGGATCAGGAAATAGCCGTACAGCATGCCGCGTCCGTCGGGTCCGACAGTTAACGGATTATCGCTTACTGCTACGCCGAGAAACGACCAGCCCCAACCCAGGCACATCACGAGGATAAACGTGGTCGCGAACTGATTGCTCTTGAGCGCCTGCCTCGCTTCTTTCACCAGTAGCGGATTGAGATATTCGCTGGCTCGCTCGAGCAGCGACTCCAACCGTGCCCACCAGCCGCGAGGCTCAGCGAGCTCCGAGGCCGCGTCGGAGGGGATCACTTGCGCGTCCAGGCTCATTGAACTTCTCCCTGCGTCACGCTCATGAACACTTCTTCCAGCGACGTCACGTGGCCGGCGAATTCCGAAACCACCAACCCGTCCAGGATCATCTGTCGCAGCATCTGCGCTTCCTGCTCAGGCGACAACTCGTGACAGAAACGAACCACATCGCCCGCCGTTTTCAGATCAAAGACTTCTTTGCGCTCACAGAGCGGCGTTAGCCAATTCAACAGCGGCTCAACACCGCCAAGCACCCGCACCCGCACAGCGCGATGCGGCGAACGCTCTCGCATGATTTGTTCGACCGTACCAATCGCAATCAGGCGCCCCAGCTCAATTATCGCCACCTGATCGCACATCTCCGCCAACTCGGTCAGAATGTGAGAGCTGATCAGCACCGTCTTGCCTTGATTCGAAAGCTCGTGAATCATCTCGCGCAATTCGATTCGGGCCCGTGGATCGAGCCCGGCGGCCGGTTCGTCCATGATCAGCACGCTGGGGTCGTGCAAGATCGCCCGCCCCAGGCAGAGCCGCTGTTTCATGCCCTTGGATAGTCCGCGGATCGGCTTGTCGCGCAGGCCTTCCAACCGCGTGAATCCCATCACCTCGCGAATCGCACGGCTCCGCTCCGCCCCCATCAGTCCGTAAGCGCGAGCGAAAAAGTCGAGGTACTCCCAGCAATTGACATCGGCGTAGGTGCCGTAGCTGTCGGGCATGAACCCCAATCGCCGACGCACTCGATCCGGATCGTTGATCACCGAGAAGCCATCGACATACGCGTCGCCCAGACTGGGCACATCCAGCGTGGCCAAAATCCGCATGCTGGTCGTCTTGCCGGCACCGTTCGGCCCGACGTAGCCAAGCACCGTACCTTTGGGAACCTCAAACGAAATGTCATTCACCGCACGGGTTTGTCCGAACGTTCGATGCAAGCCTCGCAATTCGATCATCGGGTGGCTCATGATTGCTCAATAACTCCCCAAGATCAGATGCAGGTCGTCCTGAGCTTCCACTTTGGCGACTCCGGGAACGACGTGAGGCGAGCGGTCGACAATTGCCACCCAGGATCGCGGCCTCAACGCATCAAGCCGCGCCGCAGAGTGGAACTCCTTGATTTTTTCCTCGAGCATGCTCGACGATGTATCCGGAGCAACTTGCGAATACGGATCGACGGCGACGGCACTCCACCTATACGAATTAACGGGTGCGACTGCCATCGCATTCGTGTCAAGAATCCAAGGCTGAAGCTTTTCTCGCAGGTAAGCCCTGGCTTCCTCTTCGGTTGCATGAACGAGTTGCGCTCCCGCTTCCGAGTTGCCGTCGGGCCGCCACAGGTCGCCGCGGGAATCCCGCAAGACCATGCCGCGAATGACGACCCCCAGGTTGTTTACCACCTGCGGCGGTTGCTGTGCAGCACTGCCTTCACGCACCTCCAGTCGCGCATCGCATTCTCCCGAGCGCACCACCAGAAATTGCGTCGGCGTCCGTGAACTCAAATAGCCCGACTGCAGCCGCTGTGTCCCCGACCACGTCACGGCTCGCGCCGCACCAAATTGCCCCAACGACTCGGTGGGATCGAATTCCAACGGATAAACGGCAGCATCGCGAGGAAAATCCAACCCACTGCGCGGTGC
>JBJOLO010000611.1:0-6108 GCA_046045565.1 Planctomycetota bacterium
TGTTGTTTGGCGATCGATCGAGCCAGCACATTGAGCAGAGGCACGCCGTCGAGATCCGTTTCCAGGCCCTTGAGCGAAGCTTCGGAAGATGCCCCCGCTTCCGCCTCGCTGACATGAACTCCGCGTCGATCGACGATCAGCAGTTTCTGAGCTTGGAAGCGACCGAATGCCTGATTGAAAAAGGCCGCAATGCCTTTCCGGCTTTCGCTGTCGGACACCACATGCCCATTCGCTTCGAGATACATTTGCCATTGGCGGCGATCGGGCTTCAGGCTTACCCGCAGCGTGGTCGTCGCGTGGCTGTAACTATGCACATCCGCGTCGAGGATGTTGTCGTAGGATTCTTCCTGCATCTGCTGCGGTGGTGGCAGCAAGCGGTTGATCAGCGATCCCGCGAATGCGACGCGCACGTTTCCATTGCGATACAAGTTGTTCAGCTGGTCGGCAACTTTGACCACGTTGGGATCGGTTGACCATCGCAAGATCTGGTAGGCACGTGCGATCTGCTCGGCATCGCGGCTGCGAAAGTCAAGTTCGTAGCGTTCCAGATCGACGAGCAGCTGATGGTAATCGACTGGTTCGCTCGCCCAACGACGCAGTTCCGCGGCGAAGGAACAGAATGGCTCCTGCGCGAAAAGTTCGACCTGCATGGCGGAGAGGCTCGGGTCGCTTAAGCGTCCCAGCAGGCGTCGCGCAATCTCGCGGAATTGATCGGCATCGATGCCTGCCGGAGCGCGGAGCATGCTGCTGACGGGCTCCAGCAGCAAGTAACTGCGCCAGTTCCCCGTTTGCGTAAGCGTGCCGATCTTGGCGTCGACTTCAGCGATTGCAATCGCGAGCGCTTGAGGACTTGGTGGATTTTCCACAACGGGCGATTCGAGCGCTGCTAACTGGTGGATGCGCTGCCACAGTGCGATGCGACGCGTCAGTGCGTAGGAAACGCGAAATAAAGACGCTTTCTTCAACGGCTCAAACCCGATGGCCAGCGACTCGACACTTAATGACAACTCGCGCAGTTGCTCCAGGATCGGACCCGATTCCGGATCCGTAATGGACTCAAGCCTGGCCAATCGATCGACCCGCTCTCCCACCTGATCGGCCCATGCCTTGCTGGCAGGATCCTCGCGCAGCGGTTCCAGGGACTTCAGCAAAGCGACGGGAACAGGCCAAGCGGGCGAAGAAGGAATCGGGTCCGTTTCGGGGCCGACCAGCCGATTGGGTTTGACGCTTTCGTTGAGCGGTTCGATGTCAACGATTTCTGGCGATTCAACACGATCCGGAACGTTGGCTGGCAGCGCCGGCGTTTCGCGAATCGAGGGATCGACGACGATCCGCTCTGCGACGGGCGGTGCAATGACCGCTTCTTGTGGCGGGGGCGCTAAGGCTACCAGTTCCCAGAGTTGTGGGTCGGGCTCGCGAGGCGCCACTTCGATTGGCGGCACGACGACCATCATGCTGTTGATCCACGATTCGTTAATCGCACGCCAGGCCCTGGGTGCTGCTACTGACAGCACGACCAAGCAGACGACGATCAGCCAAACCGGCCAGCTCGGAACTCGGAAATAGTACCGACTCATCCTCTACCCGCATCCGTTCGGTGGAAAGCGCGCAATCGTTGCGCCTGTGGAAGAGTTTATGCTCTCTCCTCAAACATCGGTGCTCGACGGGCCTCGAGTCGAATCCGTTTTCGAGAATGACGGCAGGTTCGCTAGCTTACCAACACGGTATCGCTGTGTTCGTAGCCGGGGGCGCAGCAACAGAGGAACTTCAGAACGGTTGGTCCGGTGTTCGTGATTTGATGCACTTGGCCGGGCGGAATGGCAATCGCGTCGCCTGCGACGACATCGCGCTGTTCGTCGTCGATTCGCATGCGTCCAGAACCCTCGAGGATGTAATAGATTTCCTCCGTCACCGGGTGGTAATGCGGGGTCGTGGCCAGGCCGGGGCTCAGCCTGGCTTCCGCAAGGCTCTGCTTAGCAATCGACGAGTTGCGATGGGCGAGCAATTCGCGGATTTCGGATCCGTCCTTAGTCGTAAATGCTTCAACTGCGGCAATATTCTTGATATCCATCGGGCGAATCTCCCTTTCGAAACACCGGCGTGGGTGGCTTGAACCGGGTGAAAGCTGTCAACGTATCGAATGTCGTAAATCTCGATCTGTTCAACCTTTCGGCAGTATAACGGTCGACGCCGTACGAGGTCGATTCAGCTGGGTTGACGCTGCGGTGCAACGGCAGCCGGGGCGTCCCTGCCGGAAAAGTCTGCCTAATCCTCCGGGTTTTCTCAACCGGAAAACGCGGCCTAACCGACAAACTAATTAGCCCTGCATGCCGGCCGCGATTCGATTGCGTGCTCTGTTGGGCCAGGGGATTGTTGAAGTTAGCTTGGGGGGAACAGGTATGTCATTGCGCACGGGCCGTACGTGTTTTGGTCTTCACGCGATCATTCAAACGGCGTCGGTATTGAGTCTCCTGGCGTTATCGATGACGGATCGATCGGTCGCCGGCGAGTTTCGCTCGACGGTCGGAGAACGGACGATCGTGCGCGCTTCGGCATTCGAACCGGTTCCCGAGGAACAAGGCTCGTCGGGCATCGAGGCGCCGCGTCAAATGGACGTCGGCTCGTGTGGATGTGCGTCTTGTCGATCGGGCTCCCGAATGGGCCGAGCCTGTCAGGTCGACAACTGCGGCCAAAGCGATTGCTGTGGTGATGCGTGGCTCGCGGAGAACGATGCAAGCAACTTTTGGGTTCGTGCGGATTATCTTTTGTGGTGGCGCAAGGGTCAGTCGGTTCCAGCGCTGGTAACGACCAGCGGCCTATCGAGCGCGATTACGGATGCGGGTGTGATTGGAGAACCGACGACTTCCATCCTGTTAGGCCAAGAGGATATTGGAGTTCAGGGACGACCAGGCGGACGGCTCGTAATCGGCACGTGGTGTGATCCATGCCGCGTTTGCAGTTTTGAGGTCGATGCGTTCTTCCTCGGAAAAGGAAAATCGCATTTCGCTGTCTCGGACGCCGACATGCCGATTATCGCGAGGCCGTTTCTGAATGTGACCGACAGCCAACCGATCCAGCAGGACTCGTTGGTGATTGCCTACCCGGGCATCCGCAGCGGTTCGATTTCGGTTGACTCGACATCCGAGGTTCTCGGCGGCGACTTGCATTTCCGAACGCTCGTCTGTGATTACGGACGACGACGCCTCGACTTTCAATTCGGCTATCAGTTTTCTCGCATTGACGAGTCACTGACAATCAGCAGCCAGACGGACGCGAACGATCTTGCGGCCAACTTGCTTGTCCGGGATGAATTCTCGACGCGTAACGAATTTCATGGCGGTTCGCTCGGTTTGCTCTACACGGTCGACTCTTGCCAGTGGACATGGCGACTGCTGGCCAAAGTCGGATTGGGCAACATGCATCAATCGGCACAGCTGTCGGGTCAGCAGACCATCGACGATGGCGTCGCTCCGATCGTGTCCAGCACCGGTCTGTTGGTCCAATCGACGAATCGAGGCATTTTCACGCAGGATAAATTTTCGACGGTGCCCGAACTTGGTATCTCGGGAATCTACCATCTCACCCCATGTGTCGACCTTTCGGTTGGATACACGTATCTGCTCTGGAGCAATGTGCTGCAACCGAGCGGTACGATCGATCCGAATTTGGCCGTGAATCTCTCGAGCACGCCGGTCACGCAGCGTCCAACGAATCCGATGAATGACGGCAGCTATTCGGTTCACGGACTGAACCTTGGTGTTCAGTGGCGCTTCTAATCGCGGGTTAAAATCTGGTGTTCATTTCGATCCGTTAACCTGATGCCGGCCATCATGGCGGGTACGGCTAGGCGTTAAAGTTTACACAATTGCTTCGATGGTCGCCCCTTTCGCGTTTCGCATGAGGACGGGGCCCATTGTGGGCTGAAGGTTACGGGTCTATTATCAAGGAACACGTTATGGAGGAGGTGCATCGCCGGTCACGGAATGGGTAGGCACAGAATGGGTAAGCACAGACTGGGTAAGCACAGACTGGGTAAGCATTGCCAAGAACCCAGCGGGGGAATCGAGCGTGACGCGATACACAATCTTGACGGGCGGCACCGGGTTGGTGGGCAGATATTTAGTACGTGATCTGCTGCTGGAAGGCCATCCCCTCGCACTTCTGATTCGACCGACTTCCAAGTTATCGGTTGCAGATCGCGCTGAGGAAATTCTCCAGTTTTGGGAATCGCAACTTGGTCGACCGCTATCTCGACCGGTTTTGCTCGATGGCGATGTTTGCCGCGAGGGACTGGGCTTGGCCCATGACGATCGTTGTTGGGTTGAGCGGCACTGCGGCAGCCTGATTCATAATGCAGCATCGCTGACATTTAACGGCGCGGATCGGGCTGGCGAGCCTTGGCGCACCAACCTTGACGGCACCCGGCATGTACTCGAGTTTTGCCGCACCGCAGGCATTCGCGACTTGCACTACGTTTCCACGGCCTACGTTGCTGGCACTCGATCCGGTGTGATCTACGAAACGGAACTGGATTGCGGTCAATCGTTCCGCAATGAGTACGAACAGAGTAAATGCCTGGCGGAAAAAGAGGTTCGAGCTGCCTCGTTTCTTGACCAGTTAACCGTATATCGACCTGCCGTCATCGCGGGTGATTCGCGAACGGGATACACCAGCACCTATCACGGTTTGTGCATGTATTTGCAATTGATATCCGTGATTAATCGCAATACCGAACCGGATGAACACGGAGTGCGACATACCGATATACGTCTGAATATGACCGGGGACGAACCGCGGAATATCGTGCCGGTTGATTGGGTCTCGGAAGTGATCGCGACGATCTTTGGAAACCCGGCATTTCATGGGCAGACGTACCACTTGAGTCCCGAAGAGCGGTTGACTCCGCGGCAGATCGTCGAAGCAGGCTATCGGTACTACAATTCGACGGGCGTCGAGTTTTGCGGTGCTGAGACGCAGATCGATGAAACGGTTTCGACGGCGGAGCGGGCGACCTACGAAAGCAAGACGATGTACGAGGCGTACGAGCACTCGGATCCTGTCTTTGATACCACCAATCTCCAGCGGGCCGTGCCACAACTTCCTTGTCCCGTGATTGATCAGGCGATGCTGCATCGCTTTTGGAAGTACGGGGAAGAAGACCGATGGGGGCGTCGCAAACCGGCCGAGATAACGGTGCCGGTATGGATCGCGGAAGTCTTAGCCAAGAACAGCACGGAGATCCTGGCTCGCTTCCTCGACCAGAATCCGCAACTCGATACACCCCATGTCAAGCTCGGCATCGACATCGTCGGGCCGGGAGGCGGACAGTGGACATTACTCCGCGATTCGCAACAAGGCACTCGACTGGAACGCGGCATTGCAGCCGACGTCTGCGGTGTGCTGCAAGAAAGTTCGGAACGATTTGCCAATTTCGTTGCGAAGAGTTCCCCCGCGAGTAACTCGCCGTTCAAGCTAAATCTAGCGATCAGCAACTAAGGAATCGCCCGGGTCTGACCTGCCGTCGCCAGGACGCGATCGCGGAGTTGCTCGGTGAACGACTCAATTTCTTCATCGGATAATCGCTCGTGATCATATCGCAGGCACCAGCGAAGCTGGTCCGCATAGGTGAGCGCAACACAAGCCAACAGCATGTTACGCCGCAGCGGGGCGTAGACATCGAGCGATTCGACGATCAGGTTGCCGGCCGCGATTCGATTGTCCCTGCGAGGGAGTCCCCAGGCTTCGAGAGGACGCATGAGGTTGGAGAATACCGCCGTGGCGATCTTTTCCTGGCCCTTGGTTAATTGACGGATCCCGCCAGGAACGATCCCTGCAGCGGCGAGGAAAAGAACGAAAATCAAGCCGAGTTCGTTTTCCTTGATCAATTGCATTTCGTCATGAATGCTGCGGAGGAGCGCTTCCGGATCCGTGCACGCGTGAGGTTGCCGATCGAGATAGACCGTGCTCACCACGTTCGCCGCCGGCATGACGGCATCCTCGGCTCGACGCATGTTAATCGGGACCATCAAGCGTACCCAGTCGCTCGCCTTGTCGAAGCCGCGTTGCTGCCGCCAGGATTGAATCGTCAGGAACAGGTCGCGCGCGAGC
>JBJOLO010000031.1:0-6864 GCA_046045565.1 Planctomycetota bacterium
TACGCGCTGGGCAACCTGACTTTCGAAGCGCTGGCCGAGTGCCGCGCTGACGAAGGGCACGTCTATCGCGAGACGATGCCGCGATTCCATCGCACGGCGATGTTCGCGGCGATCGAGAGTGCCGCCCGGTTCAATGGGTCCACCAGGAAGCCGTACTGCTCGGTCAATGTGCAAACATGATCGGCGAAGTCAACGGCCTTTTGGTAGACGAGCAGCTTCTCGAAACTGAACGTCATCGGCCATCGCCGCCGCGAAGAAAGAGAGTAGAAAGTAGAGAGTAGACCGAGTTGAGAAGAGAAAGGAGCCCCGGCGTTCGACCAGGGTCGAACCCGAGGTCTGCTCTACTTTCTACTTTCTCTTCTCAACTCTCCATTTTTTGGCCGCTCCGCTGCCAAAAAATCGGGGTGGCGGGATTTGAACCCACGACCTCTTGCACCCCAAGCAAGCGCGCTAATCCAGGCTGCGCTACACCCCGTGGGGAACGGACGTCCGGGGAGGACGGCCGAAGGGGAGAATATCGCAGATTCCGGCATTCTTTTCAACGCCGGTGCGCCGGGACCGTGGACGGTCTGCTCGGTTTGCAAATCCCTTGCTCGTTCGTGTGCGATGATCTGGTTTTCGATACTGGTTTTGCGGCTTGATTTCTATCGTGTTGCTTACTCCTTCAATCGTGCTCTCGCTGTCGGAACTATGGGCGAAACCGCAATCGTGCCAGACTTTTTTTCTCAGCAAGTGAAGAAAAGCGAGTCGAGGCTTGGTGAGTCCGACTGCGGTGAGCCGGACCTTGTCGCCGGAATCGAGAGCGGCGGGGACCGTTGCGGCGATATGCCGCTTGCCGGAGCCGGAGAATCGGCGACAATAAGCCATCCCCATTTTTCTCGTGGCAGGAGTTGTCATGGCTGCGTTCATGGATCGCTTGGTGGCACGCATTTGCGCGGTGCGGAATCCGGTCATGGTGGGACTTGACCCTCGACTCGACAGCCTTCCGGAGCCGCTCGGCAATGTGAATCCGGCCGACCGGGCCGCTGTCGCCGAACGCTACACGCAGTTCTGCTGCGGTGTAATCGATGCCGTCGCGAATCTGGTTGCCATCGTAAAGCCGCAGGCCGCGTTCTTTGAGCAACTCGGACCACCGGGCATGAGCGCGCTCCAGCGTGTCGTCGCGTACGCCCAAGAGCGCAACCTGCTTGTGGTCATCGATGCCAAACGCAACGACATCGGCACGACTGCGCAGGCCTATGCCGACGCCTTTCTCGGTCGCGCAAGTGCCTGGGGAGGCGATGCGTTGACGGTCAGCCCGTATCTGGGCGACGACAGTCTCGAGCCGTTCGTTCAAGTCGCCGCGAAACGCGATGCGGGGATCTTCGTGCTGGTAAAAACATCCAACCCAGGCGGAAAACTGCTGCAGGACATCGTCGTCGACGGACAACCGCTTTACGCGCGCGTGGGAGCTTTCGTCGAAGGACTGGCGAAAGCATCACGAGGCGATTGCGGATATGGCATCGCCGGCGCCGTGGTCGGTGCCACGTACCCGCATGAGCTCAAAGAATTGCGGGCGCTGATGCCGAGCACCTTTTTCCTCGTGCCGGGCTTCGGTGCTCAAGGGGGCACCGCCAAAGATTGTGCCGCCGCCTTCGACGAGAAAGGACTCGGCGCCGTCATCAATAACTCGCGCGGCATCATCTTCGCGCATAGCCAGCCAGCCTACGCGGAAAAATTCGGCGCCGCACGATGGCAGGACGCCGTGGCCGCGGCGACGCGCGACATGATCGACAAGCTGCGAGCCGAAACCACTGTCGGCCGACTGTAATGGCTTCTGCACCAACGCCACCATCCGCCCACAGCGCGCGTGGAAAAATCACGTTGCTGATCGTCCTGTTGATCGCGGCGATAGCCGGCTTCGTGCTCTTTCGCGATACGCTCTCCCTGAACCAAATCGCGGAACGGGAGACGCTACTCCGCGACTGGATCGAGCAGCGTCCGATCGAAAGCGGCTTGATCGCATTCGTGCTGTATGTCGCGGTCGCGGCACTCGCCATTCCGCTCGCCACCGTCCTGTCCCTGACCTATGCCTGGCTGTTCGGCTTCACCACATCCCTGCTGCTCGTCAGCTTCGCATCCACACTCGGTGCATGCCTGTCGTTCCTGGCCAGTCGCTATCTGATTGCCGATTGGGTCCGAGCACGATTCCCGCGTTTCGTCACGCCGCTTGTCGAGGCGATCGAGCGTGACGGCGCCCTTTATCTTTTTACGCTGAGGTTGGTGCCGTACGTCCCCTTCTTTGTGATCAATCTCGTGATGGGTTTGACGGGGATGCGTCTGCGCACGTTCTGGTTGGTGAGCCAGCTTGGCATGCTGCCGGGTACCATCGTGTACTTGCTCGCCGGGTCGTCGGTGGCCTCGCTTGCCGAACTCGCACGACTCGGCCCCCAATCGCTCCTTACCCCGCGACTGATCGTCGCGCTAACGTTATTGGGATTATTTCCCTTCGTCGTGAAACAACTTGCCCGCGTTGTGCAGAAGGTTCGCGCGCGAAACCAGCCAACCTAGAGCACCGATTTGCGCAGGGGTTATTTCGTGGACGGCAATTCGGGTTGTGACCAGATCTTCCGACAGGCAGATCTTCCGACAGGCAGATCGTCCGACAGGCAGATCGTCCGACAGGCAGATGGTTCGACGCTCATAAGGACCGACGCTCATGAGGTCCGTCACGCCTGGGTACCCAGGGCTATGCCGGAGTACCGGCGGCGCCCTGGGCTGGCTTAGGGCCGCCGCGTTGCGGCTGAACTCGGCGATTTCATGTGCGGGACGGTCTCCTTGTCCGACGGTCTCATTGTCCGACGGTCTGAGTGTCTGATAGTCAGATGGTTCGTCAGGCTTGCCGGAGTATCGGCGGTGCGCTGGGCTGGGCTAACGTTGGGGCGTTGCTTTGCGATTGGGTTCGGCGAACGATGGTATGCCGCCTTGGCGTTGCGGCCTCGCCCTATGGCACCCGATGGTGCTTGATGGTTCGATCAGAGGCTAATGCGATCAGGCCTCGTCTGCATCCTCGGTGTCATCCGGGATTTCGCCGGGAGTCAGCGCCCGGTCACGGAACCGGTAGCCGACGCCCCGCACGGTCTCGATGACGTCGGCGTTGGGACCGAGTTTTCTTCGCAGCGATCGAATGTGAACGTCGATGGTTCGCTCGAGCACAATGGCGTCGCTGCCCAGTGCGGCGTCGATTAATTCCGAGCGATGAAAAACGCGACCGGGTTGGCGAATCAGGGTGTCGAGCAAATTGAATTCACTGCGAGTCAGTGACACCGGGTTCCCATGCACGGCGACTCGAAAGCGGACCCGATCGATCTGCACACCCTGGACTTGAACCACATCGTCGCCTTCTACCGCCTGCTGTCGTCTACGGCGCAGGGCTTTGATGCGCTCGAGCAGAACTTTCACGCTGAAGGGCTTGGTTACGTAGTCGTCGACTCCGAGAGAGAATCCGACGATTTCATCGGTTTCTTCCCCCTTGGCCGTGAGCATGACGATCATGATGTCGCGGGTTGCCGGATCGGCCCGCAACTGCCGACAGACTTCATGGCCGTCGAGCACCGGGAGCATGACGTCGAGAATCACCAGATCGGGAGTTTTGAGTTGGGCTTGCGTAAGACCGTCCCGACCATCGTACGCTACGGCCACGTCGTAGCCGGCCAATTTCAAATTGTAGGCAAGCACTTCGGATAACGGACGATCGTCTTCGACGATCAATACTCGCATTCTCGACATGACGCTTCCGCTACCCTCCCGAAGTGAACTTTATTTGCCACCCGACTTTTTGTGTCGAACAATTTCGCCTTCAGCCAGATAGACGACATCCTCGGCGATATTCGTTGCATGATCCCCAATCCGCTCGATGTGTCGCGTCGCCGAAAAGCAATGCAAGGCGGGCACAACCAGATCCGAATGCTTCTGCATCAGCGTCTGCAATTCGGCGATGATGTCGCGGTTCAGTTGATCGACTTCATTATCGAGTCGCAGGATTCGCTTGGCGGCCGCGGCGTCGAGATTGACGAATGCGTCCATCGCTCCGCGCACCATCTGCATGGTCAAGTCGACCATCGCGTTCATCCTCGCGGGAATCGGAAACTCGCCGCACTCTTGAATCGCTTTCGCCCGTTCCGCGATGCTGACTGCCAGGTCGGCGATGCGTTCCAGGTCGCCGTTCACCTTGAGTACCGTAGCGATGCGTCGCAAATCGGCGGCGACCGGTTGATGCAGCGCCAGGATCTTCAGACACTCTTCCTCGATTTGCACCTCGGTCTGATCGACCGAGTTATCGCTGCGCACCACTTCATCGGCCAGATCGCGACGCCGGTCACTGAGCGCAATGATCGCCTTATCGATCATCTCCTCAACCATGGTCGAAAGGGAGAGGATATGCCGATGCAGGTGATCCATATCCCGATGAAGGTGTTTGCTCATCTGTTGCCAGTCCTCTCGCTGATTTGTAGCTTTGCAATGTGAATTTTCAGTGAAGATTAGATGAATTGCCCTTGGGGAACAAGTTGTTTGGCTGCCGTCAGCGCGCGAAAAAGGCTCCCTCGCTTAGCGAAGGAGCCTTCGTCGAATGCCGGGTCGATCGCGGCAATCACCGCGAACGCGTCCCGAGTTTGACCGAATTAACGACCTTGGACCTTCAAGCGTTTCTGCACATCGGTTTCGAGGACACCGAAAACCGACTCGTGGCGCTGGACCGACATCGAGAGGGCCGCGAGCAGTCGCTTGGCGGTGAAGTAGTTCACGATGATGCGTTGGCTGACGGCGATCGGGTTCTTCGGAACGCCCATCGGCTGGGGATTGAGGCCGAAATCGATGATCAGTTCTTCAGGCGAACCGGTCACGCGGCAGAAATTAGCGTACGAAGCGACGACGTGCGAGTCATCGACTTCGATCTGGAACTGCTGCTGCTGCTGCGGTGCGGCGGCAGGCGCGGCGGCCTTGGTTTCGGCGGCCGGAGCGGTTTCATTTTCTACTTTCTCAGCAACTTCTTTTGCCATCTGACAAAACTCCCATGTGGTGGATAGGAAAACGGTATACGAAGCAGTCCCCCAAAAGGACAACTGCGTTACAACTCGAAATGGAACGTTTTTGAAACGTATCGGTACACCCGGAACCAGAGGGATTGCCATTCGGTGGCGATCTTACCGCGGCCCCGGAACCCCATCTGAATATCCAGTCCGTCCGCTACGATCGTGCCGGTACGGGCCTGGTAATGCGTACTGATTGGTCGCTGCATGCCGCTCGAATCGGTTCGGGTGTCAATCTCACCGCCCGCCTGGACGGACAAGCTGATCGGGCTGATATCGAGTGCATCGTTGGAGATTTGCTCGACCTTGCTCACCAGCGTCTTACCGGGGTAAGCGTCCAGTTTGACGGAGACGGAATCGCCGATCCGGACCAGATCGATTTGCGACTGATCGATCACGAGAATCGCCTCCATTTGGTTCGGATCACCGACCAGGCAAAGCAATTCGCTGGGCAGGAAATGGGCTCGACTGTTTTTCGATTCGAACGGCGAACCGGTCCAACCGGCGAGGCGGCCATCGGTGGAGCCTTTTTGATTTTTGTAAGGCGGTGCCATCACGGTTCCGGCCACCGGAGCTTTGACGGTAAGGTGTTGCAGCTTGTTTCGTTTTTCCTGCAGTTCCTCTTGAACAGCGGCGATGCGCTGCTTCAGCGGTTGGACTTGTTGATTTGCTTTCTTATCGAAGCGCCGCTGATCTTCAACGTTGCGCAGTTCCGCTTGCGCATCGACGAGTTGTCCTTCGAGGTCTTTCACTTCGCGTTGGAGATCGAGGTTCTCGAGTTCGAAAAGCGTCTCACCTGAATCGACCTTCTTCCCGGGCAGGGCAGCGAGCGTGATCAAATCGCCCGGCACATCGGCGTACACCCACTGAGCGTTTCGAGGCCGAATTTCGACAGCGCATTTGACGCGATGCGGAAGTGGCACGAACAAGACGAATGCCACCGCGGCGACAATCGCGCCACAGGTCGCGTAGAGACGTGGCTTTTTCACTTTGTTCATCCTCCCCGGCGTGTAGAAAAACTTCCCCAGTTGCCATAGCGGTTGCACCACGAGTCCCAGGAATCCGGAAAACGCGATCAACTGCCCGATGATCTTCAACCCATACGGTTCGAACACTTTGTTCAAGAAGAACATGATCGAGAACACCACCACCCAGCGGTAAATCACTGCCGCCACGGTAAACAGGCCGAACAGCAGGCGATTGCTCTGTGGCAGGAAGGGACTCTCCGGCTGTTCGATTCCCAGGCACAAGTCGACCAGAAAGCGACGGACCAGTTCGGTCGACTTTTGCCGCAGATTCGGAATCTCGGAGAGATCCATCAGGATGTAGTAGCCGTCAAACCGCAACAGCGGGTTTCCGTTGAACACCACGGTGCTCACCGAACAGATAAACATCACGCTGAGGCAAACGTAATTGAATAATCCGGGCTCACTGAACCACCACAGGAAGGTGGCAATGCTTGCGAGAAAGATTTCGACGTACATGCCTGCAGCGCCGATTGCCGCTCGCTTCCATTTACTCGGGAGCATCCACGAGTCGGAAACGTTGCAATAGAGTGCGGGGGTGAAAACAAGCAGCATGAATCCCATTTCATGGCACTCGCCGCCGAAATGCTTACAGGACAGTCCGTGGCCGAACTCGTGCAGCACTTTGACCACGGCCATGGTGACCGCGAGGTACAACCAGTTTTCCGCGGCGAAGAATTGATGGAACGTCGGCAGGCGGAGCCGGAATGTTTCGAACTGCACGCCGACCAGCGTCAAAGCGGACAGGGCGAGGCAGCACCAGAAGACAA
>JBJOLO010000670.1:0-4988 GCA_046045565.1 Planctomycetota bacterium
TTCAAGTCAATCGAATCTGGCAACATTATTTCGGTGCGGGCCTCGTGAAGACCGCGGAAGACTTCGGCGTGCAGAGCGAATACCCGATCCACGGTCCCTTGCTCGACTGGCTCGCCGTCGAATTCCGCGAGCGAGGCTGGAGCATGAAGGCGTTGCACAAACTGATTGTGATGAGTGCCACGTACCGCCAATCTAGTCGCGTGAGTCCGGAACTTCGAAATCGCGATCCCGAAAACCGCTTGTATGCGCGTGCCGGCCGGTTTCGCATGCCGTCGATGCTGCTCCGCGACTGGGCACTCGCGTCGTCCGGCTTGTTGAACCCGAAAATCGGCGGCTCGCCGGTCTACCCGTATCAACCCGATGCGGTCTGGGAGGCACTGGCGATCACCAAGGAGCGAGACTTCACCTATCCGCAATCGACCGGCGCGGACTTGTATCGTCGCAGCCTCTACACCTTCTGGCGGCGTACTGTCATTCCCGCCAATATGTTCGATGCCTCGAACCGTCAAGCCTGCCGCGTGCGTCAGGCAACCACCAGCACTCCGCTGCACGCACTCACAACGCTCAATGACCCGACCTGGGTCGAAGCCGCTCGTGTTCTGGCCGAACAATGCTTAAAAACACACAACAATTTGGATGACCGACTGACCTTCGCCTTCCGCCGCGTTATCAGCCGCTCGCCCCGCGACCTCGATTTGACGGCGCTTCGTAAAGCTTACGAACGACAGGCCGCGATCTATCACGCCAATGCAGAGGATGCCAAAGCGATGCTCTCGGTCGGGCAGTCGCCTCGCGATATGGCACTGAACCTCACCGAGCACGCGGCGCTCTCGGCCGTCTGCCTCGCAATCCTCAATCTGGATGAAGCCCTGACTCGTGAGTAAAAACTCCTGAGTGAAAAGCACCACTCGATCACGGAACCACGCGCATGAACGATCCGCAATTCGAAAACGTAGCCCGCGTCAACCGCCGCCAGTTGTTTGGCTCCGCCGCCAGCGGTGTCGGGCTCGCCGCGCTTGCGTCACTACTGGGGCAATCTTCCACGATAGCCGGTGAGCCGGGCCTATCAGGAGTGCCCCATCATCCGCCCAAGGCAAAGCGAGTGGTCGTGCTGTGGCAGGGCGGCGGGCCTTCGCATGTCGATCTGTTCGATGAAAAACCGGTCATGCAGGAAATGAAGGGCAAGGACATTCCTGATTCCGTGCGCGGCACCACGCGACTATCGACCATGTCGAGCGGATACGGGAAGTGGCCGTGCCTGCCTGCCATCAAGCCGTTCAAGAAGTATGGACAGGCAGGGATTCCGATGAGCGAAATGCTGCCGAGCGTCGGCGGGATTGCCGACGACTTGTGCCTGGTTCGCAGCATGTATACCGAAGCGGTTAATCACGCGCCGGGAGTGACCTTTTTTCTGACTGGCGCGCAGGTGCCGGGCCGCCCTAGCCTGGGAGCGTGGCTTTCGTACGGGCTGGGCAGCGAAAGTGAAAATCTGCCTGCGTTTGTCGTCATGACATCCAGCGACAAAGGCAAGACCTGCGGTCAGCTGTTTTTCGATTACTACTGGGGAAGCGGTTTTTTGCCGAGTCGCTATCAGGGCGTTCGGTTCCGCAACACGGGCGATCTGGTGCCCTACCTCGCCAATCCGCCGGGAGTCAGCAGCCAAGCAAGACGAGCGCTGCTGGATGACATCGCGGCGATGAACGCAACCCATTTGGCAGATTATGGCGATCCGGAAATCGACACGCGCATCGCACAGTACGAAATGGCTTTTCGGATGCAGACGAGCGTGCCGGACCTTGTTGATTTCAAGGACGAGACGCAGGCGTCGCTCGATCGATACGGCCCGGACGTGCGCGTGAAGGGAACGTTTGCCAACAACTGCTTGATCGCCCGTCGACTGCTGCAGCGCGACGTGAGGTTCGTGCAACTGATGCATTCCGGCTGGGACCAGCACGGCAACCTGTTTACGCAACTTGAGCAACAGTGCCGCGACACGGAGGGGCCCGCGGCCGCGCTGGTCCACGATCTGAAAGAGCGCGGGATGCTCGACGACACACTGGTGATCTGGGCTGGGGAGTTCGGGCGCACGCCGTTCGGCCAAGGCGACCCGGCCGATCCCAAAGGCCGCGATCATTTCGGCAAGGCATTCAGTTGGTGGCTGGCCGGCGGCGGCGTGAGGCGAGGAACCGTGTACGGCCAGACCGACGACTTCGGCTGGAACATCACTGCCGACCCCGTGCACGTTCACGACATGCAGGCAACGATCCTGCATTTGTGCGGCATCGATCACACGCGCCTGACATTTCGCTATCAGGGACGTCAGTACCGACTCACCGACATCCATGGCAAAGTCGTGTCGGGGATTTTAGGGTAGGATCGCTGAGTCGCGAGTGGCGCCGCGAATCGCCGAGAGTGAAAACCCACGGCTACAATCTGGCGTCGCTACGCGACTTCGTAGGCCGCTTGGTGGCCTGAAGATACTTCTATTCTCACAAGTTTCATGCTTTCTCCGCTCGCACCAAAACATCTTCGTGCTCCTCGTACTCTTCGTGGTAAAAAACCACCATCCCAATGCTTCGCTTTAGCGCGGGATCTGCGAGTCGTAGACCGGATTCAGCCCGGGTTCCCAGCGGCGGGCACGGAGGTCGTAGCCAAGTTCGCGATAGAACGTGAAGAGTCGCTCTTCCATCGCATCGGCGCGAGCCGACTCCGTTTCGGCCAGGTTCTGCAGTTCGTGCGGATCGCGGTTCAGGTCGTACAATTCGCGGCGGCGCGATTCGAGCGTATAGATCAGCTTCCAGCCATCTGGCGAAACGAGCGCGCGTTGGTAGGTGTAAGCGCGATAATCGGTCTCCGAAAGGATATCCCTCGGTAAGGCGTTCCCGCGAATCGCGTCGGTAAGGCTCACGCCCCGCAGCGTCTGACGGACGTGCTGAGTCGAATCGATGTCGAGCAACGCGAGCATTGTGGGCGTCAGATCGAGGCTGCTCACGCGTTCGGTGACGATTCGACTGGCCAACTGGTCCGGCAACAGCAGGAACAGCGGAACATGCAACTGCTCTTCGTATAGGGTGAAACCATGGTCCACGCGCCGATGTTCGTAGTATTCGGTGCCGTGGTCCGACGTGATCACGAAGATCGTTTTTTCGCGCAGCCCGAGTCGATCGAACTCGGCGAGGAATCGGCCGAACTGTTCGTCAGCCCGTTGGATTCGTTCGTCGTAGATCGCCCGCCAGAATTGCACGTCCTCGTCGCGCATCGTTAATGCGCCGTGTTCGAGCCCCTCTTCGCGCAGCACTTCATGTTCGCGCGGCGCGCCGGTGTATTTTCCGTCGTAGGACGTGTCGACGAACCGCCGATCGAAACCGCCATTGGGCGGATACTGGGCATGGCAATCGTAGCCATGCAGGAACAGAAAGAACTTCTGTTGGTGTCCATGCGTTTTCAGCCACTCGAGCGCTCGAGGCAGGCTCGCCGAGAATCCGCCGAAACGTCCGTCTTCATGCCAATAAACGTCGAACCCCTGCGCATAGCCAAATCGCCCGCTCACGCCCGCATTGCCAGTGAAGCCGGCCGTCGCGTATCCAGACGCGCGCAGCGCCTCGGCCAAGGTCGTCAACTGGGGCGAGAGTTCCTGCAGCCGCGACGGCGTCCGCTCCTGGTCGTTGAACGTCGCGAACTTGTTGGTCAGCCGATGCTCCGTGGGGTAGACCCCCGTAAACCAACTCATCGACGACGGCACGGTCCAGGAAGCGACCGACTGCACGTTGGTAAATACGCAACCGCGTTGTGCGAGACGATCAAGGGTCGGCGTGACGTTGCGATGGTAACCGAGACAACCGACATGAGCTGCCTGTAACGCGTCGAAACTTACGAAGACGAGGTTGTAGTCGGGGTATTTCAATTCATGCTGCGACAAATCGGCTTGGCGGCTCGGATCGAGTCGCACGATGGGCGTCGCCGGTGGTGACTGTCGTGTGCATGCGGTGAAGAACAACGCAGCCAGCGCGATCGTGAGAAAACGCCGACGCACGTTAATCCCCTGCACTGTTCTTGGGCTTGGGCAACTTCGGCGTGCGGGCGACGCGGAAACCAACATAGTCTTTTCGTTCGTCGGGGGTCATATAGAACCGGCTGGCCGACCGGCATTGCATCTCGTGCACCATCCACGAACCGCCGCGCACCACGCGGTGCGGGCCTTGTTCGGCACCCTGCGGGTCGGTTTGCGGTAACTCCGGATAATAGTCCTTGTCGTAGCGGTCCCAGCACCACTCGGCTGCATTGCCATGCATGTCGTTGACTTGCCACTCATTCGACGGATAACTGCCGACTCGCACCGTCCTCGATATCTCGGCGAATTTCGGCGATGCCGCACCATACCCGCCGCTGACGAGCGTCGGTTTGACGTTCGCCTCGCGCCCCGTGTTTGAGACGCCGAAATGAAATGGCGTTTGCGTTCCGGCGCGGCAAGCGTATTCCCACTCGGCCTCTGTCGGCAATCGATAGCCGGGTCCGCCCAGCACCGTCACCTGAGCCGACCTGATCGAGCCATCGGTGAGCGCGATCTGCGTCAGGCTGTAGAACGGCGGAAGGCCGTCGAGATCACTGAGTCGATTGCAGAACGCGAGTGCATCAAACCAGCTGACGCGTTCCACAGGCAGGTCGTCAGAGGGTTCGTTCCCCAAGCGGCTCTTGCCAACACTCGATTGCGAAAACCAACTCGGGTTCGTCGCCATCACCGTCTCGTACTCGTGTTGCGTCACTTCGTTAGCGCCGAGCAGAAACGCCTTTGTCAGCGTGACGTCATGGATATTCTCGTCCGCCGCGCGGCCCGGTTCTGTGGTGGGCGATCCCATCTGAAATTTCCCTGGCGGGATGAGGACGAACGACATTTCGGTCGAGCGGCTTTCGAGCAGCATTCTCTCGAACAGCCAGCGGGCTTTCAGCCGCACTTCAACGTCAACGTGACACCTCGCTGCATCGTCGAG
>JBJOLO010000706.1:0-5810 GCA_046045565.1 Planctomycetota bacterium
CCCTGTCCAAGCACCGCCGCAAAAACAGAATTGGTCCGCCTCCACGGTCTCGGTTCCCGCAACAACATGCACGAGCCGGTTCCCCCGCCGGGTTACGTTTCGAACCTCGCTGTTCTCTCCAACCATGACGCCTCGCTGGCGACAACTGGCCGCCAACGCCGCCAGATGGCGAGGATTGCGGAGTTGCGATTCTGCGGGCACCAACCACGCGGCACGAATCGCCTGACCGGCATCGCACGCCGACCATTGCGGCTCCAGCGTGCGCAATTCGGCCTTCACATCGATCGCCTCAATCTGCTCTTCACGCAGCAGGTCGATGAATCCCGCGAGCGCCGCGGCCTCGCCCCATGTCCTGGCAATGTACAAACCGCCGCAGCGGCGAAACCCGTTGTCGATCCCCGTCTCGTCGCGCAAAGCTGGAGCCCATTCCGCATGTAACTTGACACTCAAGCCGCGGAGTTGGTCATACGGGTGCAACGCGGTGGCGGCATTCGCCGGCGGCAGAATGCCTGCTCCGGCCCAGGATGCCTCACGTCCCAACGGACCCCGGTCGATCACGATGATCTTCGCGCCCGTTTTGGAAAGCTCGTAGGCAATCGATAGCCCGATCGCTCCACCCCCAATGATCGCAACGTCAAAACGGTTCGGCATCGACGCCCCTACCTCCGTCCTTCCTGCACATCCACTGCGAGAATCCTGTCGAGTTTCTCAATCCACTCCCTGGAGTTCTCTTCAGTTCGACGCCAACGCTCTCGAACTTGCATCCAACTCGCATGATCATCCACATCGTCCCACATTGGCAATTCGCGAAACGCCACAGCAACTCGACGCAGCCGATCACAACTCTCCGCAAACACACGCGGGGTACTCCACGGTATCGCGTCAAATAGCTCCGGCACAAATCGACTCATGCCGACCAGATAATATCCGCCATCCCGAGCCGGCCCTAACACGACGGGGAACTGCTGTAATATCGCAAATGCGTGCTCGATGTAGTCGCTGGGGATATCCGGACTATCCGACCCCAGAATCACCAACCGCTTCACCTCGCCGAGCATCTGCGACGCAAAACCACTCAAACGCTGCCCCAGATCGCCATCCGACTGCTCGGCACATTGCCACGCGGCGCCCGCAAGTTGACGATACTCCGCTGCCTGATGCGACGGCGCGTAGACAAGGATGCGTCGATCGCCTGTGGTCGCAAGGCGGTTGACAAGACACTCCTGAAAAACCCGAGCCGCCGCAGCGGCCCGCTCCATCCCGATCTCGCTGCCCCAACGCGTCTTGATCCGGCCCGGCGTCCAATGCTTGCAGAATAACGCCAAACCGTTTTCTTCTGCTCGCATCGCACCGCCTGTGATCACACCTTCTGCGAACCGGCCTGCTAACCTGTCACTTCCCATGATTCGGAGCCCGGATCTTCCTTTTACCATCGTGCTGCTGACGCCGGACTGCTCTGCAACCGCGACACGACTCAATTCGTCTCGACCGACTTTCGCTTTTCGCCCCGTTGATGCGACTGAGCCGCTCCGCGCGAAAGGCGGGAATGGGCTGCAACTACGGTGTACGGTTCAGCAAACGCTGTAGGAGCATCGGATTCACTCGGCCGCGAAATCGCTCGACGCCGTCAATAACCACCACCGGGACACACTCGGTATAACGCTTTAACAGTTCCGGATCCTGGTCGATGTCGATGCATTGGGGCTCGAACCCTGCTTTTTTCAGGACCGCAAGTGCGTCATCGCAGAGGTGACAACCAACTCGAGTGTAGAGCTTGCATCTGCCGTCTGTTGGCATGAAATCCTCCGCATGAGTGCCCTGCGCGAGAAATCGTACAACGCATCGGCAGCAGTCGATCGATCGTCGTTCTCTGTCGCTCGAAACGCAACGCCAAGATTGCCACGGCTCCACGAGCCGGTGCGATCGAGGCTTTTGCAGGAAATCCCGACGGTCCCAATCGTACGCGTCAGGCCTTTGCGATCGAAGCCCCGTTGATCGACTTTCGAACGAAATTTCCCCGTTGGACCGTCTGGATCCGCACTCAGGGCGACGTCCCCCTGCATATCACAAGCTCCCTACAGACGGTCATGATTTCGCTGGTGGCAAGTTCGGAGTCAGCGTGTTACCTTAGAAGGTGGGGTATCGGCACGGAGAACATGCCCGTCCATCGGACGTCTGAGCCTCTTTCGAGGCGGCTTCGGGGCGGCTTTCGGCGATTACGTCGAACTGATCGGCCAATATGTCGAAATTGTCTTCTGAAAAATTCGTCGATCTCGTGCGCCGCAGCAAATTAGTGGCTGACGATAAGATCTCCTACGCGCTCGCCGCCTGCGAACGGCGGCACGACGGAGCGCTGCCCGAAGATCCAAATGTGATCGCCGAGGACTTGATTGCCGACGGCATTCTGACCCGCTGGCACTGCGATAAGTTATTAGACGGCAAATATAAAGGCTTCTTTCTTGGAAAATACCGGCTGCTGGGACACCTCGGCACCGGCGGCATGAGCAGTGTGTACCTGGCGGAACACACGCTGATGCACCAGAGACGAGCGATCAAGGTCCTGCCCAAACAACGCGTCAATGATTCGTCGTACCTTCAGCGTTTCCACTTGGAAGCCCAGGCCACCGCAGCACTCGACCACCCTAACATCGTTCGGGCGTATGATGTCGGCAACGAAGGGTCGACCCATTACCTAGTGATGGAGTATGTCCCGGGCCAGGACCTGAGCCGCATCGTCAAGGAACGCGGCAAGGATTTTCTCGATTACGAATTGGTGGCCGACTACATCGCGCAGGCAGCCGACGGGCTGCAGCATGCTCACGATGCCGGCGTGATCCACCGGGATGTCAAGCCTGCCAATCTGTTGATCGACACACGCGGCACCGTCAAAGTGCTCGATATGGGGTTGGCTCTGTTTTCGGACGACGGGCGGGAGTCGCTCACGATCGCTCACAATGAAAATGTGTTGGGCACCGCAGATTACCTGGCCCCCGAGCAAGCCCTGAACAGTCACGACGTGAATTTCCGAGCCGATATTTACGGATTGGGATGCTCGCTCTATTTCGCGTTGACCGGCCACGCCCCGTTTTGTGACGGCACCCTGGCTCAGCGAATCGCCAAGCATCAATCGCAAAAACCGCCCGATATCCGCATCGACCGTCCCGATTGCCCCGCCGAACTCGTGGAACTTTGCGACCGGATGATGGCCAAAAAACCAGCCGATCGCCCTGCATCGGCTCGCA
This sequence comes from Planctomycetota bacterium, assembly GCA_046045565.1. GTDB lineage: Bacteria > Planctomycetota > Planctomycetia > Pirellulales > Pirellulaceae > VGZA01. Next base: position 3,243 of record JBJOLO010000706.1, read on the forward strand.
AAGTTGCAGAAGAATTACGCCACTGGATCGCTACTCGACGAACGAAGCCCGCTGCTTCCGATGCCGCCGTCGCACCTGTGGCAACGCCCGACCGTGCAGCTCATACCGTCCCCCCTGTGGAAACGTCATCGCACGAGGCTGTAGCGCACGACGCTTCCGCCAGCGAAGAACCTTCGCAGGCAGAGCCCCTCCCCGAGGAAGCTTCCCACGCGAACTCGGATGTCGAGCGGCAAGCGATGGCGTCCCCCGAAAAAACCGTGAAGCCCCCGGATGCGAAACCGGCCCAGGGAGTTCCGAGCATCGACTTCGCCGGCATCGAACTGGCAGTCGAGCAGTCGCCCAAGCCTGCTGCATCCGCAGACGCACCGGACCTCGGCGCAATTCAGATTTCTATCCGCAAATCGGGAGCGTCAAAGAAAAAAAACTCGCCCGCCCCGACCGCGCCTTCTCTGAAGACGCCTGCTGATACACCGCCGACAACGGGTACGCCAACACCGCCAGCTTCGGTGGCAAAACCCATTGTTCCCGTTCCGCCTGCCGCCTCGGTTGCGGATCCCATGGCCCCAGTTTCCGTTCCACCTGCTGCCGTACCACCTGCTGCCGTACCACCCGCTGCCGTACCACCTGCTGCCGTACCACCCGCTGCCGTTTCAGCCGCTGCCGTTTCAGCCCCAGTGGCTCCCGTTGCCCGAATCGTAGAGCGGGGTTCGCGCGTGGCACCGCCCTCGGTCCAAGTGTCAGAAGCGCGCGAGCAGGTTGTTTCGCCCGACGAGCTGTCACCGGAGCCTTCCACACCGATCGTCGCGGCGTTGCCAATCCCGCCGCAAGCGGAATCCGAGTCCCCTGACGTGGTTCGTCCACTCGCGCGGCAATCTGCATCGCCGAGCAACGGGCCCGTCGTCGCGTTGCCGCCCTTGGATGAAGGCCCATCGGTCAATCCAGTCGCAGAAGCGGGCGAACCAGGGGACGACACGACGAAGGAACTCGCGAAAATCACCATCGACGTCGGTTCGGGAAGCCGGAACAAGCCCGGCCGCACTTCGCCCCCGGGAAATAAGAAAGAAGCTCCCGCGACAGACAGCCCCAGTGATGTGAATCTGGGAATCGAGGTCGTTGCAAGGTCCATCTCGATGGCCGGCTCGAGTGCGACAGGCACGCAAACGACTGCGAAGTCGAGCGTAGCGCACAGCCCGCAGGCTTCACCGCGTAGCCGACGATGGCTGGTGGTCGGGGTCATGTTGCTGACCATGGTCGCAGGGGTGTCCGGATGGCTGCTATGGAATGGAGGCGATTCCGAGTCAGCACCCGCGACGCAGCAAGATTCATCGCCCTCGGCGCGTCAATTCCGTCCCGATACGAGTCGCAAGGCACCCGTCGCGGTCTCTCAGGTCGTCTAAAACCCCGCGCACTCTTCCATCGATGATGTCTTGACGAGGGGGGGGAACCAGGCTCCCAATTCTTTCCCGCCAGGATGTCAATAGTCGCAAAAAACTTTACGCAAACCCTTGCCAATTAACGACTTATTTTTGTGACTTGAAAAGACATACCCTGGGTCCCTAGGATGGAGTTGTCGTCGAAAACGGGTTTCGGGTACTGATATCGCCGCCCAGCATCAGCGACCGTCGGCCCAAGGAGAGCCGCCATGTGGATGCGACCTCGAACACGAGTCAACAATCGAGCATCGAAACGTCACAACGCGACCGTGATGGCGCGGGTGGAGCGTGTCAATTTTCCGGCTGCGAAACGCGCCTTGGGTGGCAACTCCGGCACCGAGAGATCGCATTTTCCGCCCGAAACTTGGCATGAACCGCAAGAAGACAGTCCCGCGCGTTTTCGCGTGGTTGTCGAGCGTCCCGGATCGGGATTCTGCCACGTTGTGAGCGAAGCCGACGTTCGGGCCAGGTTGGCTCAACTGCCGCCGGAACTGGTTCGCCCGCTTCAGGTAGTACAGCTCAGTCGCATGACGGCAAAGAAAAAGACATTCCCGTGTTACGGAATGCAGTGGGGCAGCACCATCTACCTCTACCCCATGGAAGAAGGGCTGGTCGAGAACTTTCGCCGGCCTCCGACTCCCGCCCAAAAAATCGAAGCCCGCATGTACGGCGGCCAGTGGTGTCAGCCCGGTCCCGGCCGCTGGCAACTTGTTTGGACGCTGGAAGCCATCCGCAATTACTATCTGAACAACATTCTGCTCCATGAGCTGGGTCATTTGCTCGACAACCGCAACACGAGCTATCGTGACCGCGAGCGATACGCAGAGTGGTTCGCGATCGAACACGGCCACAAACGCCCCTCGCAAAAAGCCTAGCCGCAAAAAGCCTAGCCAGACTTCGGGTCAGGCTGGGCAGTTTGCTCTACCTCCCCAAAGACGGAGCCCGATCGGTAGATCATGCGTCTTTTAATCGGGCCCGGTGTCTGGCTCGTCGTCGTCCCTCTATTTCTCGATGGGCCAGCCTGCGTCCCGTTGGCCATTTCGGCGAGGCGAATTGCTACCGTGTTTGGCCAATCTCGCATATATTAATGTCCAAATGATCTTGCTGGATCCGAGCCTGAGTTCCAAACGAAGGA
>JBJOLO010000734.1:0-6005 GCA_046045565.1 Planctomycetota bacterium
CCGCAAATTGTACGGAGAAAGCGGCAAACAAGGGAGTGGGAATTCCTCTGAGGTTGCGGTTGGAGGCAACCATCGGCGCACGGAGAATGCTCTTCAAGGCGCAGTCAGGACGGTGCGTATCGATCGCGCGTCTTGTTGGATGCCGGCCGCTAGAGGAACAGAGGACTAATCTTGATCGTTTGAATCCTGCTCTTCGGAATCCTGGCCTGTTGCCTCCAGCCCTGTTGCCTCCAGCCCTGTTGCCTCCTGGCCTGTTACCTCCTGGCCTGTTGCCTCCTGCACAGCGCGCCAGGTCGGCTTGCGGCGTCGCGATTTTGGATGCCGCGGATTACCGGCGGGAATCGATTCGGTGAGGATCGCGCCGGGGAGCTTGTCCAGCAGTTCGACAAACTTGGCCTGAGGGCGCACAGGTTTCTCCGCAGGCGTCTCCTCTTCGTCGTCGATACTCCTGGCGTAGCGACGGCGCTTCGGTTTCGGCTCGGTGCCCGGAATCAATTCGTACTTCACTGGTTGACCAAGTCGAACCTGAATCGGTTGGCGGCAGGCACCGATGGCAGTGACGTGAAAGAAAATGTCTTCTCCGCGATCGGGGCGAATGAAGCCGAAACCTTTTTCGGGGAAATACTGACAAATGATTCCGTAGTTCATCGTTGATCCCGCACGGTGCAAAACCGCAAGTGAAGTAAGTTGAGCCCGGTTGCCCGTGTTGCTTGGACGTCATCAAAGGGCCGCGCCACCATTGCCCGCATTATGATCCGATACACACAAGGTATTCCTGGCGTTTTCCATCGGTGGTCGCCGCACTACGGATGTAAAGCCGACCGCCCGATACGGCGGGGCTTGGAAAGCTTTCGGTCCCGAGTTGATTCTCGGCTATCAGTTCGAATCGCTCGGGGTTCGGACGAAAGACGTACCACGTTCCTCGTTCGTTAGCCCAGTAAATATGACCGCCCGCGAGGATCGGTGAACTGCTGATCGGCCCCTTGAGCCGTTGCTTCCACATTTCCTTTCCATCGGCAATCCGCCAACAGAACAGGATTCCGGCATCGGTCAAGGCATAGAGGTGACCTTGATGGGCAAGCATCGACTGCTCGTAGCATTTCTGATTGTTCTTCCACAACAGCGATCCATCGCTGCCGCGAACCGCAATCGTTTCCGACTGCGGATAACCGCCGCTCGCCATAATGACGTCGCCTTCCCAAACCGCCGTCCCGCAGGTAGCCGTCGCCGGACCCGGCGTCGACCAGAGTTCCGCACCCGAGTTTGGATCGTAGCTCGTAAGCTTGTCGCCGCCACTCAGGAGCAATTGTTCACGCCCGGCCACCTGGGCGATGACCGGCGAGGAAAAGCTGATGTTGTCGCGACGCTTGGTCTGCCAGACGCGTTTGCCCGTCGCGCGGTCGAGCGCCGTCAAGCCGCTGGTGCCGTCATACTCGGCGGAAACGATCACGAGGTTCTTGTGCAGCAGCGGCGACGGAGCATAGCCATACTCGTAGCGTTTCGGATTGAATGGCGCAACTTTTTCTTTCCACACCTGTTTTCCGTCCAAGTCGAGCGCCGTTGTTTCGATCGATTCGTGGTGGAAAAACGAGACGAACAGACGCTCGCCGTCGGAAGCGACGGTGGGAGTTGCCTCGGTGTTGTTGGGATGATTCTTCGCGGGGAAACCGCCTTGATTGAGGTCCACTTTCCAACGGGCTTTGCCACTTGTGGAGTCGAAGGCCAGCACGGATTGGATCTGCTTGTCTGTATCCGCCGTGGTCAGAACGATCTGGCCGTTGACGATGACGGGTGAGGAATGGCCCCGTCCTGGAATGGGAACTTTCCAGATCACGTTCTGCTCATCGCCAAACTTAGTCGGGATCGATGCGGTTCCCGGCACGATCCCGTTTCGATGCGGTCCGCGCCACCACGGCCAGTCTTGTTGCATTTTCAGCGTTGGAAAGGCTGCGAAGGCACGCTCGCCATCCGAGTTCTTCCCGGCGTCTTGAGCCTGCGCGACCGAGAAGGCGAAACAACCGATCGTCAGCAAGATCGCAATGACGGGCGTAACGAAATAGTTCATGCGTTTCATAGGATCCGAATCCTGGTCAAAGACGTTCTGGACATCGGGAGACTGCGGAGCGAAGTTCGAGACTCGCGCCCGCCGATCCTATCTTCGTTATTTTTAGTCGCGCAAGCAACCCTGCCGATGTGCGGTGCGAACCGGTAGAGGAAGATCCGTTGGCAACCCGAAGCAATATCCGGGCCTCAACGCGAGAGTGATTAGCGTACTTGGTTCGCCGGCGATGAGGCAGCTTCCAGCACCGCGCGTTTCATCGAAGCGGCCGATTCGCGACCAAATCGCTTTTGCGTCCTCCGCATGTACGGGTAGCCGATCCGCGTCAGCAGTTTTTGCGGACGCGAGAACGCCAGGATGTCGTACCACACGGTGTCGTCCGCGCGCGTCCACTCAATGAGGAATCGCTCTTCACCCGTTCCAGCATGGTCGGGAAGCGTGCCGTAAGCAAACCCGAATCGACTCACCGGACCCGACTCATTGATGGTGTACACAATCCGGCAGGCATTGAGCCACCAGCAGCCGATCGCTCGGGCGACAATCGCGACCAGCTTCTCGGATTCGAACTGTTCATCGGCCGGCCAAACCTCCAGCCAACCCAGGTCAAATTGCCGCCACTTCCTCAGGGCATCACACGCGGCCTCGAAGACAGCTTGGCCTTCGCCAAGGCGAACGCGGGTATGATCGACCATATATCCGGCCGGGGGTGCAGAAGCGGTCGCCCCCACGGCATCGTAGGTGAATTGCCGTCGACCCTCGGCATCCAGAAATCGCTGGATGGTTTCGGTTGTGGGTTTGGCAAACGACAGCATTCGCGCCTCAAATCGTCAAAAACATACCCTAGCTTACCGCATCTCAGGTCGGACTCGTATAACATAGTATCCGCATCCAGCTCCGATTCCCAACAGGAGCTACCGCAAATCATCGCCAGGAGCGTGCTTTTATGGGGCAGGACAACCCGCCGCAGGGTCAACCGATGACGGTCAGCACGAACAAGCCGACCGAATCGGTATTGCTCACCGGGGCTACAGGTTACGTCGGCGGCCGGATGATTCCGCTGCTGGAAAAACGCAAGCTGCACTTGCGATGCCTGGCGCGGAAGCCAGATCAACTTCGCGCGCGGGTTGAACCCGCGACCGAAGTTGTGCCCGGCGATGTCCTCGATGCCCCCTCCCTCGAAAAAGCCTTGGAAGGCGTCACCACCGCCTACTACCTCGTACACTTGATGTCGGGAACGAAGGACTTCGAACAAGCCGATCGACAGGCTGCGGAGAACTTCAGTCGAGCAGCGAAAAAAAGTGGTTTGAAGAAGTTGGTCTATTTGGGCGGTCTCGGCGATGATCGAGACCCAAAATTGTCGCCGCATTTGCGAAGTCGCCACGAGGTCGGAGAGATCTTGCGCGAGTCGGGCGCTCAGACCATCGAGTTTCGAGCGTCCGTCGTGATCGGTTCCGGCAGTCTCTCCTTCGACCTGGTGAAATCGCTCACCGAGCGTTTGCCCGTGATGCTGTGCCCTCGTTGGCTCACCACCCCGACCCAGCCGATCGCCGTCGATGATGTGCTGGACTACCTGCTTGCCGCACTCGACTTGCCCCCGGGGCCCAGCCAGATTTTCGAGATCGGCTGTCCCGACATTACGACCTACGGCGACATTATTCGCGAGTACGCTCGGCAGCGCGGCTTGCGACGCTGGTTGATCTCCGTGCCGGTCCTCACCCCCTATCTCTCCAGCCTCTGGCTCGCACTCGTCACTCCCGCAAGTTTCGAGGTGGGGCGCCATTTAATCGAGGGCTTGAAGAATTCCACGGTGGTTCGCGACCGCTCGGCGCTCGACGCGTTTACCATTCGCCCCATGGGGATTCGCGACGCCATCGCGAGGGCACTGCAAGCCAGCACGACGACGGCTGCCGGTGAACAGCCATCGTCCTGATTCTCAGCCTCAGCCTCAGCCTCAGCCTTGGCCTTGCGCTCGCGAACGAAGCTTCGCTCTCGCTGCGCGCCTTTCGACCGTCCGGCAGACCGAAGTGACTTACCGAAGAAACGTCTTTTTTCGTTTTTTTCGGCTGACTTGTCGCATGCCATTTATTGCTTGACGTCGCTCTCGACAGCAGTCATGATTGCCCCGCATTCGATCAATTAAGACGAGCAGTTCGCCGGGGATGGGAGGCCGCGATGGGGGCGATAAGCAGGAGGCTCTCAGCACAACTACAGCGACAGTCGCGAGCCTGGTTTGAAGGTCGGCTTGCGTCGCGCCGCCCCGTGTCACTGCAAAGCGGATCACGCATCAGCGGGTCGAGTACCAGGCGAACCAGCGTACGCGGCTTCGGCGACAGCGTAGGCCTGCCGAGCGGGATCCGGGATTTGCAGACCTTGATTCGCGATGGCTACGATCCGATTCACGCATCGTACTTTTTCATGATGCAGGTCAGTCGTTTCTTTGCGACGTGCGTTTCGAGTTTTTCGGCGATGCGCGAGTTTGTGAAGTTGGCGTCACACGCGGAACTTGCTTATCGTCCGGCAGGGCTGCCGGTGAATCCGCTGACGCAAAACTATTTCGATTGCTGGATGCTTTACGATCTCGCTTTTGGCAGCGACGCCGACACGCTGGGCACCTGCCAGCTCGAGTCGAACGCCACACTGAGGCTGAACTCGCAGCAATTGTCGGTGTTAACGAGTCTGTGCGAATCACGCATGGGTGTTTATGAACACATCGCCGTGTTAGCGGAGAAGCGAGTTCGTCTGCGGGAGTTGGCGAGCCATCGGGAATTTGACTGTCTGAATCCCGGCGGGTATGCGGGCTCGGCGGGGGAGCTATGGTTTGTTCGCCGGTTGCCGCCATTATTGCCCGAGGTTTCGACTGACCACGTCCTGCTGACAACGCCCTATGTATTGGTGGAGACGTCAGCCAGGGATTGGGCCGAGTACCTGCGGCGCTCGGTGGTTCGGGGGCGCGGCCCGATTGCGGAACGGTTGCATCGCTTGTTCAAATTTGGACCGGAGCTGAATTATTGGAACGAATTCATCTTCAGCGCCTACCTGCACGAACAGGCAGATGCGATTTTCTTAACGGGCGTGCCGGACATCCGTTCGACACTGCCAAACGGCCGCTGATTCCAGCCCCTGGGGCGACGATGCTGCACAATGGCTGCAGTTGAAATTCGGAACTTCGGACCAAACGTGCAATCGACAGGACCGTGCTCGCCGCAAGCGTTACACCAAGGTGGATATCGCTCCGGGGCGAATTGTTGACACGAGTTAGGGAAAGGGCGGTGGTATGCGACGCGCAGCGTTGACGCTATGGACGGTCATACTAGCGGCTTGGATTTTCGCGGGGCATCGATGTGGGGTTCAGCCGGCAATCGCGCAGACCACAACCACGCGGCAGAGCACTGCCACGCAGAAGCCCCCTGCCGAGGAGCTCGACTTGTCGCCGGTCATGGAACGTCACGAGCTGATTCCGATGCGGGACGGCAAGCGACTTTCGGCCTATCTGTATTTTCCGCCCGGCGAGGGACCGTGGCCGGTGGTCTTTGAGCAGCGGTACGCCGACCTTCGCGGAGCGGGCACGCGCCGCGCCGCAGCCGAGTTGGCGAAAGCCGGATTTGTCGTCGCGATGGTCAATTATCGGGGCACGTATCTTTCTGAGGGAACGTGGGTTGGCTACCGCGCACTGGGCTGGGGTGAATTGAAGGACGGTTACGACACTTGTGAATGGTTGGGGACGCAATCGTGGTCCACAGGCAAGGTGGGGACGTTCGGCAGTTCGCAGGGCGGTTACGCACAGAACTTTCTCGCCGTGACACAGCCTCCTCACCTCGCTTGCCAATATATGGTCGACACGGGGCTTAGTTTATTTCACGAGGGGTACCGGATCGGCGGGACCACTCGACCGCAACGATTCAAATCGCTCGAGAGTGTCTGCCGTGATCCGGGCGACAACCGAAAG
>JBJOLO010000753.1:0-7613 GCA_046045565.1 Planctomycetota bacterium
GCGGTTGGAACCGTAGGCTTGGAACCCCTGGCGTCGTGGCTTGAGTCGGGAGCGACGCAACATGGGGAGAATCGTCGCAGTGGGCGGCCGACGATGCCGCAGCGATTCCGCAGACGACGATCTGGCATAAAACGAAATGGCATAAAACGAAATGGCAGAAGCGGCGTACCGAGTGGGGGCTCATGCCGGCTCTACCAAGGCAAACGCGGGGCCAATCCGTGCACAGCAACGCAACTTGCGAGGGGCTAGCCGCTTAGGCTTCGTGCGGCTGCGAGCAGCGTGGCATTTTTGAAACACGGTTGTTTTTTGGAACCGACCCGTGTTTTTTTAACTCATTCCAGGGGGGGGTGAAAAAAATTTGCCACAACGTAAATCGTGTCGTACTTTTCTCTGTGTTCTGGTTTTTCAGCTGGCTTGCTGCCGCTGAGCGAGTGCCGTTCGGTCTTTTTTGTACTGAGGAAAACACGATGTCGACTTCAAATCCTATCTCCCTGGATCAAATCGTCCTCGGCAGCCAACTTCCGGCGCTGCCTCAGAGTGCGATGCGGTTGCTGCAGCTTTCGCAGGACCCCGAGAATGGGCCTGCCGAGTTCGCTGTACCGATCGAATCCGATCCGGGACTGGCGGGGCAGGTTTTGCGATTCGTCAATTCGTCTTACTTTGGTTTCGCCCGAGAGATCTCCAGCGTGCGACTTGCCTTGTCGCTGGTGGGGGTGCGAGCGATTCAGAATTTTACCTTGTGGAGCGCGGTCTTCAGCGTCATCCCGAATCCCAAGTGCGGTGCCCTGGACGTGAAAGTGCTGTGGCAGGATTGCTTGCGTCGCGGCCTGTTCTCGCGTTCGTTGGGACGCCGACTCAAGCTGAAGGAAGCGGAAGACCTTTTCACGGCAGCCCTCCTGCAAGACTTGGCGATTCCGGTTCTCGCCAAGGAACTGAAGCAACGTTATGCCGAAGTCTTTGATGCCGCGAAGAACAGTGATGCGACGTTGGCCACGCAGGAACGAGCCGTATTTGGCTGGGACCATGCGGAGGCTGGCGGCAAGATTGCTCAGCACTGGAATTTGCCGGAATCGATTACGCGGATGATTCAAAACCATACGCGTCCCTTAGCGGAGTTGCCCGATGTGGTGACTCGGATTGTGGCGTTATCTGCCATGGTTCCCAGCGTTCGCGCTGAGCAATGGGATGCTCGCGAGACATTTATCGGGACGCTCGACGGGATACTCAAGCAGCCTAATTTGGTTTCGGAGGTGTTCGAGGAGGTCGACAAGGGCTTCTCGGAAATCGCCCCGATGCTCAAGCTGGGAGGCAACGTGAAGCCGCTGACGACCGCTTGGTTGCAGGAAGCCTCACCTGTCTAGTTTCACATGGAGCCGGGCCCTAAAGCTTGTGCCCGGCACGATGTGACTAGCTGGCATGCCCAGCGGAGATCGTACTCAACCAAGACTTCTGGAACCGCACTTCCTGCGGGGCCAGAAGTTTTGTTTTTTGAACAGGATCGATCCCTCATCGATCGTGAAAATGCGAACTAGCCGATCAGACCTCCCCGCGATACACTTATTCAGAGTTGTGACGCGTCATCGTCCGCTGCGAAGGCAGCGGGGCGCTTGGCGATAGGATGTATGTTGACGCCGTCGTGAACGAATCGCTGCCATCGAGGTCGGAGTCGATTTGTGTCGGACTATTCCAGGACTCGCCGCCAGATACTCCTGCGGGCCGTCGAAGGCTATTTGGAGCTGATGACGGGGGACTCCCAATTTGGAGTGCTCGATCCGGTCATCCGTGACCGCCTGGGCCAAAAGGCCTTGGCGATGCTCGAGGGTCTGGACCTAAGCCATGGCCACCGGGCTCGTGCTTTCTCCCTCGCCGGCGAATTGTACCGGGCGATGGAGCGGTATGCCGCCGCCATCGAGCCGCTCAAGCAATCGGTGGAACTGGTGCGTGACAATCTGACGGCATGGCTTTCATTGGGGTGGTGCTACAAACGCACGCAAAGGATCGATTTAGCGATCCACTCCCTGGAAGAGGCGATGGAGGTCGCGCCGTCCGAAGCAATTGTTCATTACAATCTGGCTTGCTATTGGAGCCTGGCGGGCAATCCGCGGCTCTCCATCATGTACCTCTCCCAAGCTTTCGACCTCGACCCGCGTTATCGCGATCTGGTCTGCAAGGAATCGGACTTTGACCCGATTCGAGAACATCCGGAATTCCAGGCTCTGACCAGCGTGATCGTTTGAAGCCGGCCGGAAGCGCGGCGATCCTCCGGTACGTTATTGCCGTACGTTGCTGCGACGGGACCGATTCGACGATCCTGCAGCCGACTCGCTGGGGGTCACTCGACGTTTCGTCGGACCGGATTTCGATAGAGCCAGTCGGCGAGCAATTCCGGACTGCCTCGCTCACCCGGCGGTCGTTCAAAGTGCCATTCGGGATGCGTCGGCACCAGTTCGCTGGAGTACGGCCAGGGTGAAAAGGGGGTGAATCCCAATGCCTGAGCGAGCTTGTGGGAATTCATTGCCACATTGCCGGCGCGAGGCGGAATCGGCCCGGCGGCATGCCTGGGGCAGCCTTGCAGGTGATTCGGATCGTAACCGCCGATGCGATTCACAATCTGGGCGATCTGAAACAGGCTGAGTGGTCGCGGTCCCCCGGCGTGATAGAGGCCCGAATGGCTTGAGCTTAGCAGCGCATCCAGCACCAAATTCAGGCAGTCGGTGTACGTCGGCGTGCGGATCTCGTCGTAATACAGCGTGGCCGGTTTCTGTTTGCGAAAGCGAGACTGAATCCAGTCGATCGCGCCTGCATGCCCGTTGAAACTGATGCCCATGGGCAGCGAGATCCGCAGGACGCAAGCGTCCGGACGCTCGGAAAGCACTCGCTGCTCCGCGGTCACCATCGTGCGGCCGTAGACGGTCACCGGATCGGTTGGATCGTCCTCGGTGTGATTGCCCTGGCCTGTTCCCGAAAAAACCAAGTCGATCGACAGGTGCAGGAATCGTGTTTCGGGCGCCATCTGCTCGAGCAGATTCTCCACGCCGGCGACGTTGATACGGTGCGCCATGGCGGGATCGTATTCGCAATGTTTCAGCTTGCAGGTGCCCTCGGTATGCAGCACGCTGCGAAACTGGTATCGATCGAACAGTTGCGCCATTGTCTGACGGTCGTGCACGTCGCAGGGTTCGATCCCGGGTCCGCGCAGCGTCCAGTTGTCCACGCGTCGCGTCCCGATCACTTGGCCGGGATAGCGAGCATGGAAATACTGAAACGCGTTAAAGCCCGCCACGCCCGCAATGCCGGTGATCAGCAAGGGCAGCGGCGGGTGGCACGGGGCCGACGGGGCGATCATGGAGTACTCCGGAAAGTCAATGCGGACCTCTTCGAGTCTGATGAAATCGAGGTCGGCGGTCAATTGCCCCCGCACGGCGGTTGGCGAGGTGCTCCGGATCGCTGCCTAATTATGCTGCCACGGGGCATGCTGCCACGCGATCCCTGTCCGACGACTTATTTCCCGCAAGATCTCGCGGGATATAATCGGGGGCTTATTCGCGACTGAGAGCGATCCGCTGCCCCGCATCGTGATCGACTCGCGAAGACCTGTGCCGCCAAACGGGAGCGTGAAGCGGATGGGCGGGCCAAGCCGGGGCGTGCGACCAAAAGACCAGGATCCCCCAGGAGAGTTCTGATGCGGTTTTTCTACCCTGTGTTCGCCCTGATTGGTGTGCTTGTTGGCTTCGCCGGTTTGACGACCATGAGGGCCGAGGACGACGACGCGGGATTCGTGTCGCTGTTCGATGGCAAATCGCTCAAGGGTTGGACCGGAGCGGTGGACAGCTATCGGGTCGAAGACGGGACGATCACCTGCGTCATGGGTTCTGCCGGGAACCTGTTGACTGAAAAAGAGTATGCCGACTTTGTGTTGCGATTCGAATTCCGTCTCACCGCAGGCGCAAATAACGGACTGGGAATCCGCTGCCCCAAGGTGGCTCAAGGGAACCTGCACCTGGAGGGCACCGAACTGCAAATCCTCGACAATACGGCGGAAAAGTACAAGGATCTGAAACCGTACCAGTACCACGGTTCGGTCTACGGTGTGGTTCCGGCCAAACGCGAATACCTGAAACCGCTCGGGCAGTGGAACACGCAAGAAGTGACCGTGGTGGGAAGGCAAGTAAAAGTCGTCTTGAACGGCACCACGATCGTGGACGCCGATTTGGATGCGGCGAGCACGCCCAAGACGATGGATGGCCAGGATCACCCTGGTTTGAAGCGGGCGCGAGGTCATCTGGGCCTGCTCGGTCATGGCGATCGGGTGGACTTTCGCCATCTCCGCATCAAAGACCTGAGCAAGGATGTCAGCAAATAAGGCTGTGATCGATCGCGCGGGGCAGTCGTCGCCATTCAGGCTTTACTGCAGACGAGCCCCCGCTGCTCGCGGGATCCAGCCAACGTCGATCTGTCCTTAGCGCGGTCCGTCTTTCCGGACTGCGGCCCCTTGGGTTGGGTGCGTTTGGAATCTGCGCTCCCGGCCTGCGTGCTGCGAAGCGGCGAACTTCGGGAGTTGCCGAAACGGGTGCGCACCGGGCAGGAAGGTCTTCTTGGGCCTCACAATCGCGCCAAGCGTCATGGTTGGGCGCCGCTTCGATCCGAAATACTGACGTGGCCGGTACTTTCGTGCCATCCGGCCTGGCAGTCTGGGAAATTTTCGATGGACGCTGCTGTCTGGTGAAGATGGGTCGCCTGGGTCGTCGATACCGCTGTCAGAAGTCAGCAGACTCTGCTGGCCAATTCACAAGACGTCCGCCTAGTGCTGCCGAAATCCACACGAAGTCATGATCGGGGCCAGCGGTCTGGTGAATGGGTAGTTTCATCTAACTGCGTTTTCGGAAGTGAGGAGCCCTCCAATGAAGAATCGTGTGTTGTTGACAGCGGTGTTGGCAGCCGGCCTGGTCTACCTGGCCAGCTCGTCCAGCGCCCAAGCGTTCGGTTTGCTGAACAGCTGCGGTTGCGAACCCAGCTGCGGCGCCGAAGTTTCCTGCTGCAAGGTGAAGCACTGTCGTGAGCCGAAGTGCTGCCGCGAACCTCGGTGCTGCCGAGCCAAGTGCGGTGAGAACAAGTGCGGTGCTGAGCCGACTTGTGCAGCTGCTCCGACCTGCGGTTGCGAGCCGAAGTGCGGTCGTGAACCCCGCTGCTGCCGTGAGCCGAAGTGCTGCCGTGAGCCGAAGTGCTGCAAGGTTAAGCACTGCCGTGAGCCGCGCTGCTGCCGAACTCACTGCGGCGAAAACAAGTGCGGTGCTGAGCCCACTTGCGGTGCTGCTCCGACCTGCGGTTGCGAGCCGAAGTGCGGCCGCGAACCCCGCTGCTGCCGTGAGCCGAAGTGCTGCCGTGAGCCGAAGTGCTGCAAGGTTAAGCAATGCCGTGAGCCTCGCTGCTGCAAGGCCAAGTGCTGTGCTCCGACCTGCGGTGCTGAGCCGACTTGCAAGGCCTAGTTGCTTGAACGACGACGGGTACAGCCGCCCGACCGCCGCAACGGTTCTGGTGGCTGTGCTGGTCGATCGAAATAAGAAAGCCTTCGACGTGTTTGTCGAAGGCTTTTTTTATCGATATGCCTTTTCTGGTTTGTCCCGCCGCTTCGAGGACTGCCATTCGCTCAGACGATCACCTCGAAGATCGCCTCGACTTCTACCGCCACGCCGGTGGGCAGTGACGCGTAGCCAAGCGCGCTGCGAGCATGATAGCCGTCGCCGGTCTTGCCGTAGATCTCATGCAGCAAGTCGGAAGCCCCGTTGATCACGAGGTGTTGCTCGATGAAGTCGCCCGTCGAGTTCACACATCCGAGCAGGCGTACAACCCGCAATCCGTCCAGCGTCCCGTGCGTATCGTGGACCGACTGCAAAATCTTCATCGCACATTCCTTCGCCGCCTGGTACCCCTGCTCCGTCGTGAGGTTCGCGCCCAGCTTTCCCTTCATGTCGCTGACATGCCCGGACGTCAGCAACTGGTTGCCCGACCGAACACACAGGTTCAGATACCCTTTGTCTTTTTTGGGAAACGTAATCCCCAGCGCGATTGCCTTCTGTTCGGGACTCATCTGCGATTCTCCTTCAAGCCAACGGCGTTCATGGTTGTCGTGGTAAAAAGCCACTGCGAATTAGACCGATTTTCAGGTGCGCTTCAAGGGCCTGAGTGCATGGCCTGAGTGCATGATGCCAGTGCATGATGCGAAAGGCGGACGCGAAGCCGGCAGGTGAATCCGGATTGAAGCCAATGGGTCTGAATCGGTGGAGGCCTTACGAGCACGCCACGTCGCGTGTTGTTGCGCCGGCCGATTCGAGCAGCGTGCGATACCAAGCGGCGACACCCGCTGCGCGTCCGCCGAGTGCCTGGGTGCTCCACACGACCGACAGCGTCCTGCGGGTTTCGGGGGTGGTTTTGGTGCGTTGAGCGTCTTTCACCGCGTTGGCACATGGTCCCTCGGCGTCGCACAGGCACAGCAGTCCGCCAAGATCGATCGTTTGGCCCGAGGTGTTAAACACGTAACTCGAGCCGAACGCCGCGATGGCGATTTTGAATGGCGGAGATGCCCGGTCAAGATCGACGACGCTGATCGGCAGTCCGCTGTGCAACGACACGACGTTGCACGCGTCCACTGCGAGGTTGATCGACTGGTAAAGGTTTTCCCGGATCGCCTTCAAGAGGTATTCGGAGGCCGGTTTGGATCTGCCGGTCGGCTTGAATCCGCCCCATCGCAACAAGGCGCGGATCGCTTCACGAATCGCGTCGCTGCTTTGCCACGGTGCCGTCGCTTCGGCACTCCACAGGCGGGCGACCGACTCCGGGGACGGCATCGAGCCGAGCGACTGCGGGAACTCGGTGAGGAAACAGGCGACATCCAACAGCGGATGCGGATCGAGCGAGATGGTTAGCATGTTAATTGCCATTCTGAGATCGCAAGGTGCTCGGGGAACTCGACGGCGCCGCACTACCGCGCAACACCACCGCGCCGGAGGTGAAGTCGATCGTGGCGAGCGTAAATTCGTGCGGGCCAATCGCTGGAAACTGGTTGGGAAGCGCAATGCTCGCCAGCGAAACTCCGTCGGACTCCGACCACGTCACCGGCCAATGGTTCCGCGCTGCTTCCTGCCGGACCGGATCGATCACGCGCTGCAGCGGGAGTGGCAGCGCACCCGCGCGGGCTGCCGCCAGGCGACAGTCGATCGTGTTGCGCTGTGCTCCCAATGCCAGTTTTAATCGCAGTGACAAAACGGTCTGCCAGTTCGCATCGTTGTAGGACACCCCCAGCCAAACGCCGTCAGAATCAATCTTCACACGCGGGTCGCGCAGCGACGATGCCGCCATTTCGGGAAACTGTTGAGGCAGTTCGCGCGCCAGCCAGACGTTGACCTCCGCCTCCGTCAACGCCAACTCCCAAGCGGCGTCGTGTTGAATGGCGTCCCGAGCCGCCTCCGCACGCTGCTCGAGTTGCTGAGCCGCGAGTTCGCCGCTCGGGTCGATGGCGCCGGAATGCGTCGTTGCCATCGCAGTCGCGTAGAAGTCGGGCACCGCGGAGAGTTGCGAGCGAATGATCCGCCAACCGATGAAGCCCGCAGCGAGCA
>JBJOLO010000093.1:0-13266 GCA_046045565.1 Planctomycetota bacterium
GAAACAGCGGCGAGCCATTCGCTCTCCGCTGCGAAGCAGCTTAGGCCGACGGATGCTGGCCGGGGCGCAGAGGAGTTACGGGGCGAGCGGTATCACCATCGAGACTGTCACCCAGGGCGGCATTTGAGCTCGCCCTGGATCGACAGGTTCCCATTCGCTCGGGCGAGCGAAAGCCCGGCCCACTTCGTCGCGCGACAGATTTCTCGGTTCGGAATTCCGCGCGCCGGGGAGCGATCATCGCCGTCATCGCCGTTGGCAATGACGTTGGCAATGACGTTGGTGCGAACTAATTGAGGCCGCGATCGCCACCAATCGGTGCGACGCCGAAAACCGCATCGGCCGCTCGAGCCGCCTCGCCGGCACGACCTACTTCGACTCGTTTGCGGCGAGCATCGCGGGCGAGCAACTCGAGCACCGAATCGAGGCCGCTGGAGGCATGTCCCTGAGCACGGGCGTCCCAACGCCCACTTCGGGCGTCGGTGGCCGGTACGACCGTCGGTCTGGACAACGCCGAAACCACTTGGGTTCCCGCGACATCGCGGCGAGCGATCGGCGGATCGACGATCGTCGATCCACCGACAAGATCGGTCGCGATGCTCGAACTGCTAACCCGACTCCCGCTCGGTGGCGGATCGGCAATGCCTTGCGGATTCGTGTTGCCAGTCGTGAGTGTATAAGTTGCCGACAGTGCTCCCGCAGTGTTTCCTCGAGCACTCGTGTACTCGTAAACTCGATCGGTCACTGCATCCACGACCCAAATGCTGCCCGAATTCTGGGACGGATCCAGCGTGATGCCGGTAGGTGCAGCGTTTGCCGTATCCAAATTCCACGAGACCATCTTGGTTGCACCGGACGTGCTGGTCACGATCGTACCGTTGGCGTTCAGCACGTAGCGAAAGACGGTGTCTTGTGTTCCATCATTCACGACCCATAGATACGAAGTCGTTCCATCGGTTCCATACACGAGATCTTTCGGATTGGTATTGCCGGTGCCGAGCGCAAAACTGCGAGTGGCGCTGACCGTACCACTCGTTCGACTTGCCGCGTTCGCGTAGTAAAAGATTTTGTCCGACTTCGAGTCCGCGATCCAGATGTTCGTGCCGTCGGTGGCGATACCTTCTACGGTCGCAGTCGATGACAAGGATCCAGCAGCCCACGAACCCTTCAGGTTGCCGGCTGTATCATAAATGTAGACGCTGCGATTTTTATCCACCACCCAAACTTTGTCGCCGGTGCTCGTCATGGCCGCACCGCGAGAAGCGGTGTTTAACCCATTCGATACGAAGGATCCTGTGGGTGCGCCAGAGGAGTCGTATTTAAAAATGTTATCGGTTGTCCCATCATCCACAACGTAGAACTTTGTGCTGATCGTCGTGAAACTCATTTCGTTCGATTCGCTGATGTTGCCGTACTTGTCGCTCGATCGAACCTTGTAGTAGTAAGTCGTATTGGGCGTCAATCCAGCGAGCAACGCCGCGTGGTTTGTTAGCACCGTGCTATTCACGTAGGTGTTATTCAGGCTCCCCGAAGCAGTTCCATACGAAACCTCGGTCGTCGATGCTTCGTCGGTTGTCCACGTGATACTTGCGCTCGTTGCGCGTTGCGTCGAACTTAGGGACGATATGAGTGGTCCCTGTGCGTCGACTTTAGCGGTGGCCGTTTTGTTGATAGCAGCGTTGAACGCCGAAATCGTATCGCCATTCGCAACCTGTAAACTCCCATTAGCGATTGCAGAGCCGCTCGACACGCTGATCGTTCCCACAAACACACCGGTGTTGACCCCTGTTTCGCTGAGCGTAATCAATTCGGGAGTGGTTTCCGTGGTGCTGCTCATTTGAGCGGTGACCGTGTCAATTGCCCCGCTGCTGCTGTTTGCCGCTGCATTCCGAACCGTAACGGTGATCGTACTTGGGACGCCGTAGACGGGCTGATCCATGCTAATCGATGTAGCAAGCTGAATCGCGCTGTACACATTCAACCGCCCGCCCGTGACTGTCTTCCCTGCCAGGGAGGGTGTAGCAGTTGCCGAATCAAGCAGCGCTGACTTGATTGACGCTGCAGACACACCAGCAGGTTGCAACGACGCATACAAGGCGGCCGCTCCCGTCACGTGCGGTGTCGCCATCGACGTGCCGCTGTAATTCGCGTACGAATCGACCGGCACGGAAGAGATGATGCCAGAACCTGGCGCACCGATATCGACTGTGGTCGCCCCATAGCTGGAGAAATACGATATCGCACCGCTACTGTCGATCGCTGCCACTGCAATCACGCTGTCGTAACCGGCCCCTCCCGTGGTGTTGTAATTCGACGGATAGCTGGCAGTGGCGTCGTTGTTCGACGTGGAGTTTCCAGCCGCGGCCACGAACAGGATATCTTTCTTTGCCGCGCGAACGATGGCATCGAGCAGCGATTGGCTATAGCCGCCGCCGCCCCACGAATTGTTCGTCGCCACCAGATTGATTCCGTGCCGATTCTTGAGGTCGGTGAGGTAATCGAGCGCCTTCACGGCATTGGCTGTACTTCCACCGTTCGGACCAAGGAACTTGGTGGAAATCATCGTGACGTCCCAGTTCACACCGGCAACGCCAATTTCGTTCCCACCCTGGCCGCCAATCGTGCCCGCAACGTGTGTGCCGTGAGAATCTTGGTTCTGGTCATAAACGCTGTTGTTGTTGTAAACGAAATCCCAGCCATTCACGTCGTCGACGTAGCCGTTTCCATCGTTATCAACGCCGTCAACTGCATCGAAGGGATTGACCCAAATGTTGTCTTTCAAATCCGGATGCGTGACCTGGATCCCTTCGTCGATAATGCCCACCACCACGTTCGCCGAACCGATGACATCGACGCTCCAAGCGCGTTCGGCATCGATGCCGTCCATGCCCCAGAGACTGCCGTTGGTGTAGTACAGATCGTTGCTGACGGCGGATGGGCGATAGATGTAATTGGGTTCGGCAAACTGCACGCGCGGTTGCCGCGCGAAGGCATCGATCGCTTTGTCGATCGCCATGCCGTTGGGGATCCGGATCCGCTCCAGCGCTCCCGCTCCCACCGCCTTCATCGTCGGCGTGTGGATCGTCTCGGTAAGTTGTCCTCCGACGGCCGATCGCACGGAAGCGCGTTGAGCCGCCGTTGCGGTCGGAGCAAACTGAACCAGGATCTCCCCCGGCGCGTATTCGCGACCTGTCAGGTCGGCCGCCAGCAGGCTTCGCTCCTCCAATTGCTCACACCCCAGCAAGAAGTTTCGCTTCGTCGTTCGCTTCCGCTTATTGCCACCGAAAATCATCGATTTCTCCATCGACCGTTTCGTAACCGAGATCACCCTAATCCTCTATTAAAGTCGCCTTGCGATCCGTTGCAAGGGATTGGGGACACTACTTTCGGAGTACGGTCCGTAGCGGTTCCTATCATCCACATGATGGGATAAACAAAGCTTCGCCTGAAGCGGTTTCCAAGCCCCATCGGTTGGGGCTCAGAGCAGTTACCCAAGGCGCGCGGCGATTGCCGCTAAAAGCCACTTCCCTCTCGACTTACGACGATCGCTCGCCGGACTGCCGCAAGGGGAAATGGATGACAAAGCGTGCGAGTCGAGATCTCGCTAGCTCGATTCGACGATCAGGTATTTCCGCACGAACGCTTCGTCGAGCGTCACGCCTAAGCCTGGGCGGTCGGGGACCTCGATCCAGCCGTCGTGGGCCTGGACTTTTTCCAGCGTCAGTTCATGACGCAGCGGGGAGTCTTCCACGCAGTCCTCGAACAAGAACGCGTCCCGGCAGGTGCTCAGCCAGTGCAGGCTGGCCGCGACGGTAACCGGACTGGTGTAGCAGTGATTGCAAAGTCGGGCTCCGATCTCCTCCACGCGCTGACGAATATACGCCGACTCGGTGAAGCCGTTCCGCGACAGATCGACCTGATACACATCGAGTGCCCGGCGATCGATGAGCGGTGCGAACGACTGCCGACCGCACTCTTCTTCGCCGCCTGCGATCGGCACGGGCGAACGATCGCGCAACCATCCATAGCCTTCCACGTCGTCCGGCCAAAGCGGCTCCTCCAGCCAGCCGATGTTGTATTCGGCGAATTGGTTTGCCCTGCGGAGTGCCGTGCGGGCGTCCCAGATGCAACCGGCGTCGATCAGCAGCGTCGCGTCATCACCCAGTCCGCTCCGCGCACCGCGGACTAAGTCCAGATCGACCGCTTCGCTCTTCCCCATCGGCTCCCAGCCGAACTTCACGGCCCGATAACCGGCCGCCCGCCATCGCTGTCCGATCTCTCGCGTCTGCGCACCGTCTTTGCCGAACAGGATCGAGGCATACGCCAGGATCTTGCTGTGCTGTTTGCCGCCGAGCAGCCGGTGGATCGGTTCTTGAAAATGCTTGCCCTTCAAATCCCACAGCGCCATGTCGATCGCCGCCATGGCCGTGATCATCACCGAACGTCGGCCGCAGTACATCGTCGATCGGTACATCTTCTGCCAGAGCCGGTCGGTCTCCAGCGGATTCTCGCCGATCAGCAGCTGTCGGAGTCCGCACGCAATATTGTGACTGAACGGCGCGTCGATCGCCGCCTTCACCATCTCGGGCGACGAATCGGCCTCGCCGATCCCCTCCAGCCCGTTATCGGTGCGGACGCGAACCAGGACCGAATCCTGGCTGCTGGCCGTTTTTTGTTGCACGTTGGGAATACGCAGGATTTGGCAAACAATTTGAGTGATTTTCATGGCGAGAATTGTAACGGCCGGCGCAGGACAAGGAACCACGGGAGCCGAAGAAAGCAGCGAATCGATACGGCAATCCCTGTTGAAGCCACGTGCCGGCTTGAAGATCCGGGCGTCTCCTGTTATCACGGCCTCTTGCGCAGGCGTCGAGCGATTTGGCTCGTATTGCACCCTGTCGCGGGAATCTCATGCCAGCGTCGGACATTATCATCAAAGGGGCCCGCGAGCATAACCTGCGGGACATCGATCTCGTCCTGCCTCGCAATAAGCTGATCTGCCTGACCGGCGTCAGCGGCTCTGGCAAAAGTTCGTTGGCATTCGACACGCTGTATGCCGAAGGCCAGCGTCGCTATATCGAGAGCCTGTCGACGTTCGCCCGCCAGTTCCTGGGCCAGATGCCCAAACCGGACGCCGACCTGATCGCCGGCTTGAGTCCGTCGATTTCGATTTCGCAAAAGTCGAGCGGCCACAATCCGCGATCGACGGTGGGCACGATCACGGAGATTTACGATTACCTCCGCGTGCTCCTGGCGCGCGTGGGCCAAGGTTTTTGTCCGCAATGCGGCCGCGAGATCACGGCCCAGACCCGCGAACAGATCATCGCCGGGGTCTTGCAGCTACCCGGCGGAACGCGATTCTCCGTACTGGCTCCGATCATCCGTGCTCAAAAGGGCGAGCACCGCGATCTGTTCGCCGACCTGTTGAAGCAGGGTTTTGTGCGAGCCCGGGTCGACGGCGAAATCGTGTCGCTTACCGATCGACTGGGACTCGACCGGCAGATGCGGCACGACATCGAAGTCGTGGTCGATCGCCTGCAGGTCACCGCCGACGTCCGGCCCCGTTTGGCGGAAGCGGTGGAACTGGCCCTGAAAATCGGCAAGGGCAATTTGATTCTGGCGGTGGAATCCGACAACCCGAAGCCGCTTCCCGAATCGTCGGACGAGGAGCCTGCGCAACCCGGAGGGCGTGCGCTGGGAGGTGAACCTGCGATGGCCGGGGAGCGTGGCAAGCGAGGCGGCCGTCGCGTAGCGGGACGCGGTCAGGCAGGCGACATTGTCTTCTCGGTCGATTATGCCTGCACCCACTGCCAGCGCAGTTTCGAACCACCCTCGCCGCAATTGTTCAGCTTCAACAGTCCGCAAGGCATGTGCAGTTCCTGCGACGGACTCGGCACGCTCTTCGCCTTCGACCCGCAGAAGCTGATCCCGGATCCGACCAAGTCGTTCCGCGACGGATGCCTGGGCACGATCGGTGCCTGGAAGGAACTGGGGCGCTGGCGGCGACATATTTATTTGGGCGCTGCCAGCTCGATCGAACGCAAGCGGGCTTTGCCCGAAGGCCATATGCTCGACACGCCCTGGCAGGACCTAGCGCCCGAGCTGCAGAAAATGTGGCTTTGGGGCACGGGCAGCGAGCACATCACGTTCACCTGGCGCGGAGGCAGTTCGCCGATCAAGTATGGCGGGAAGTTCGACGGCATCATCCCGGACCTGATGGCCCGCTATCGCGCGAGCAAAAGCCCGATGCAGATCCGGCAGCTCGAAAACTTCATGACGATGGGCGACTGTCCCGAGTGTCATGGCAAGCGATTGAACGCGCAGTCGCGATCGGTCCGCATCCGGACTGCGTCGCCCCACTTTCCAGGTCGCGAATCGCTGTCACTGCCCGAGATCTGCGACCTGTCGATCTCGGAGGCGGAGCGGTTCTTCGAGCAACTGCAACTCGATCCGACCCGCACCATCATCGCGGCCGAGATCCTGAAGGAAATTCGTGCGAGGCTCGGGTTCCTGATGAACGTGGGACTCGACTACCTCACGCTGGCCCGCACCGCGCCGACCCTTTCGGGCGGTGAGTCGCAGCGCATTCGCCTGGCCAGTCAGATCGGATCGGGACTGGTAGGCGTGCTGTACATCCTGGACGAGCCGTCGATCGGCTTGCATCAGCGCGACAACGACCGGTTGCTACTGACCTTGCAGCGGCTGCGCGACATGGGCAACACGGTGGTGGTGGTCGAGCACGACGAAGACACGATGCGGGCGGCCGATCATTTGATCGATTTCGGTCCCGGCCCGGGAGTGCGCGGCGGCGAAATCGTCGCCAGCGGTTCGGCCGCCGAAGTCGCCCGCGCGCCACGCAGTTTGACCGGCAAGTACCTGTCGGGCGAATTGAAGATTGAGACACCGGTCGAGCGCCGACCGCCGACCGACCGCATGCTGCGCATCCTCGGAGCATCGCATAACAACCTGAAAAATCTCGACGTCGAGATCCCGCTCGGACTTTTCGTCTGCGTGACCGGCGTCTCCGGTTCCGGAAAAAGTTCGTTGGTCAACGACATCCTGGTCGAGGCATTGCATCGCGATCTGAATAAAGGCGAAGGCGATCCGGGCACCTTCCGCGCGATGGAAGGACTGGAGCACCTCGACAAGCTGATCGCCATCGATCAGTCGCCGATCGGCCGCACGCCACGCAGCAATCCGGGGACCTACATCAAGGCTTTCGACGACATCCGCGACCTTTATGCGCAGCTTGCCGAGTCCAAGCGCCGTGGCTACAAGGCGGGTCGATTCAGTTTCAACGTCGCGGGCGGTCGCTGCGAAGCGTGCGAAGGCAACGGATCGAATCGCTTGGAGATGGATTTCCTTGCTGATGTCTGGGTTACGTGCCCGGTGTGCGAAGGGCACCGCTTCAACCGCGAGACGCTGCAGGTCAAGTTCAAAGACAAGTCGATCACCGACGTGCTGGAAATGGACGTGCAGCAGGCGCTCGACCTGTTTGAAAATGTGCCTCATGTGCGGCACAAACTGCAAACGCTGCACGATGTGGGTCTCGACTATATCAAGCTCGGCCAGCCCTCTCCGACGCTCTCCGGTGGCGAAGCGCAGCGCGTGAAGCTCGCGCGGGAACTGGTGAAAAAGAGCACGGGCCGGACGCTGTATCTGCTGGACGAGCCGACGACCGGTCTGCACTTCGCCGACATCAAGCTCCTGCTGCAAGTGCTGCACAACTTTGTCCGCGCTGGCAACACGGTGTTGGTGGTCGAGCACAATCTGGATGTGATCAAGACGGCGGATTGGATCATCGATCTTGGTCCCGAGGGCGGGGCAGGGGGCGGGCAACTGATCGCCACCGGCACGCCGGAGACGATCGCCGCCAATCCGAATTCCCACACCGGGAAAGTGCTATCCCGCGTGCTGAATGGCTCCGCGCCGATACTCGTTCCACCCGTTGCCAAAAAAACAAAAAGCAGCGTGGCGGACGAGGTGGGGCATCTGTCTCGCGAGATCACCGTACGCGGCGCGAAGCAGCACAACCTGAAGGGTGTCGATGTCACGATTGCCCGCGACAAGATGACGGTCTTCTGCGGCCCCAGCGGATCGGGCAAAAGTTCGCTGGCGATGGATACGATTTACGCGGAAGGGCAGCGGCGCTATGTGGAGAGCCTCAGCGCGTACGCACGCCAGTTCGTCGCGCAGATGCAGAAACCGCAGCTCGATCACATCGAGGGACTCTCGCCGGCGATCGCCATCGAGCAGAAGAATCTCGGCCATACACCGCGATCGACGGTGGGAACGATCACCGAGATTTACGACTACCTCCGCATTCTGCTGGCGCGATTGGGCACACCGCATTGTCCCGACTGCGATCGACCGATCGGCACGCAGACGGCCGACGAGATCATCGACAAGATTCTGTTGTATCCCGCCGGCACGCGACTGTACCTGATGGCGCCGGTCGAAGTGGAAGTGGGCGAACAATACGACTCGCTGTGGGAGGAATTGCGAACCGCGGGCTACGTGCGTGTGCGGATCGACGGGCAGACGCACGCGCTCGATGCGCTCCCGGCACTCGATCGCCGGCGACAGCATCGCGTGGAAGTGGTGGTGGATCGCATTGTGGTGCAGCCGACCCAGCGGAGCCGCCTTGCGGACAGCATTGAAAATGCGCTGGCGCTGGGCCGCGGCGTGCTGCACGTCGCCATGGTTCAGGAGCAAGTTCCCGAATCACGATGGGACGTGATCGTCCACAGCCAGCACTTGGCCTGCGATCGTTGCGGACGAAGTTTCGAGCCGCTGACGCCGCACAGTTTTTCGTTCAACACGCCCTTGGGCTGGTGCACAACCTGCGAGGGGCTGGGCACACAAACGGGGGCGAATCTCGCGGCCCTGATCCGCGATCCCAAATTAACGCTCGCGCAGGGCGGCATCGATCTTTGGCCCGATCTGGCCAAACCGGTATCCCGCGCGATGCTCGACGCCTTCGCCCGGCAATCCGGCATTCCGCTCGACACGCCGTTCCACGACTTGAGCGCAAGGCATCGGCGGCTACTGCTGCATGGGACCGGCGAACAGTGGTTTGACGTCAACGAGATCGGATCGAATGAAGACGCCGCAAAGCAGGGCGGGTCCAAGCAGGATAGTGTGAAGCAGGGTGGAGCGAAGCAGGGCGGGTCGAAGCATGGCAGCGGCCTGAAATTTCGCTTTCAGTTCAAGGGCCTGTATCCGGCGCTCGAGGAAGCGTCTCGCATCACGCCGGCCCTACGAGGTCGTCTGGAATCGTTTGTGGGCGAGGTGGAGTGTTCGACCTGCAGCGGCAGTCGGCTGCGCAGCGATGCGGGGGCGACACGGTTCCGCGGTCAAACGATCGACGAAATCTGCCGCATGCCGCTCGGGGAACTGCAGCGCATGATCGAACGCTGGTCGCTCACGAGTCGCGATCGCAAGATTGCCGGCGAATTGCTGCGTGAGATTCGCGGTCGAGTGGAATTCCTGGTCGATGTCGGGCTGGACTATCTGACACTGGGTCGTCCCGCCGCCAGCCTTTCGAACGGTGAAGCACAACGCATCCGGCTCGCGAGCCAGCTCGGCAGCGGCTTATGCGGCGTGCTGTACGTGTTGGACGAGCCGACGATCGGACTGCATCCTCGCGACAATCTCCGGTTACTCCGAGCGCTGCACAAGCTTCGCGACTTGGGCAATACGTTGCTGGTGGTGGAGCACGACCGGGAGGTGATTGCGAATTGCGATGCGATCTGCGACTTCGGGCCGGGCGCGGGTCGTCGCGGCGGGCAGATTGTCGCGGCGGGCACACCGGCGCGGATCAGTCGCACGCCCGGTTCCGTCACCGGTCCGTATCTGAGCGGCAAGAAAAACCTGCCGATCCCGGCTCAGCGGCGGCTGCTCATCGAATCGGAGTCGCCGCCGTCGGAGCCGCCCGCGCGGAAGAAACGCAAAGGAAGCGGCGCGGAGGCAAACGCGACGAACGCCAACGGGACGAACCATCTTCCCGTGACTCCGGCCGGGTCGGGGCGGATCGTGCGAAGCGAGATCTTCGCAGCCTCCCCCGGCGGTGCGCCCGGCAGCACCTGGGGCTCGCGAGAACCCCAATGGATGGAAGTCATCGGCGCGCGGCACAACAATCTACGCGGCGTCGATGCCCGCATTCCGCTCGGTACGCTCACGGCCGTCACGGGTCCCAGCGGCAGCGGGAAGAGTTCGTTGATCGACGATGTGCTCTATCCGGCAATCGCGCGGGTCCTGCATCGCGCGTCGGTCACGCCCGGTGTGCACTCCGAAATTCGCGGGCTGGCCCACATCAACAAAGTGATTCGCGTCGACCAGCAACCGCTGGGCAATTCGCCCTCATCCAATCCGGCAACCTACACCGGGGCCTTTGAGTCGATCCGCGAGCTGTTCGCGCAATTGCCGGACGCCAAGCTGCGCGGCTATTCGCCGCGCCGATTCAGCTTCAACGTCCCGGGCGGACGCTGTGAAGCGTGCGAGGGCAACGGCCAAAAGCGGATTGAAATGCACTTCCTTCCGGACGTGTGGGTGGAATGCGACACCTGTCGCGGCCAGCGCTACAATCCGGAAACCTTGGCCGTGACCTATCATGGCCGTTCGATCAACGATGTGCTCGACATGACCTGCGGCGACGCCGTGGAATTGTTCCGCAACATTCCGGCCATTCGTCGCGTCCTGCAAACGCTCTGCGATGTCGGACTCGATTATCTCACGCTGGGTCAACCCGCACCGACGCTTTCCGGCGGCGAAGCACAACGCGTGAAACTGGCGGCCGAACTTTCACGGCCCGACACCGGTCGCACGTTGTATCTGCTCGACGAACCCACCACCGGCCTGCATTTCGATGACATCGCCAAGTTGCTCGAGGTGCTGCATCGATTGGTTGATCTGGGCAACACCGTCGTGGTGATCGAACACAATCTGGACGTGATCAAACAATGCGATTGGGTTGTGGACATGGGCCCCGAGGCAGGAAACGGCGGCGGCTACGTGGTGGCGCAGGGCACGCCCGAGCAGCTGGTCGCGCATGCGGAACTGGCGCTTGCCGCGTCCACGACAGACTCGAGTGGCAAAGACGCAAGTGGCAAAGACTCGAGCGGTAAAGAAACGGGCGGCAAAGCCACGGGCAAAAAGCGTGCTGCAGGGAAGTCGGTGCGGTCCGCAACACCAACCAGCGATGTCCCTCTGCGGCTGAGGTCGCACACCGGCGAGGCACTGCAGGCTGTTCTCCGCGAAGGTCCCTATCTGGCTCGCAGTCGCTATCAACCGGCTGTCGAGATTGCCCCGGGGGACATTGAAATCGCCGATGTAGGCCGCGACGCGCAGATGCCGTGGGAAGCCAATGGCAGGCGCTGGCACACGCGAGATCGCGTTGGCAGAAAAGGCGAAGCCTGCAAGTGGGACGGTCAGATCCTCGAGCGGGTCGTCGATCGGATTCATGAGCTGGGCGAGTTCGCCGAGACGAACTGGAATGCACGCAGTGTGGTGGAAATCACGGGCAAGCGCAAGATCGACGGATGGTTCTTTCACGCGATCACCGGGGAGACCTGGCTGATCAAGATGAAATTCCGCGTCGCACGAGGCACGTTCCGGCGCGAATCGTTGCAGGAACAAATCAAACTGAAGACGCTGAACGAACTCGACGAATTACCGATCTACAGCAACGAGCCTCGCGTGAAGTGCAAGACGCTGCGGGGGCCCTGGCAGGAGGTCGAGATCCGGGCGCATTCGCTGGAGGAAATCGATACGCCGGAGTTCTGGCAATTCGTCACCGACGCGGTCAACGGTTTCCAGCGATTCCTGTCTCGCGCGGCGTTGAATCCCGACGACATTGCGCCCTGGAAGGTACTGGGACAGAAATGGCACTTGCTGCGCAAAGGATTTCCGCCGGGCCGTCCGGTGGAATGGGATCAGGAGGTGCTGGAGGAACTGGTGGAGATGCTGGCTGAGATCGCGCCGGACGGCCAATTCCTGTGGAACAATCAACAGCTTGTTCACCTGTTTGTGGGCTCCCGAAGCGAGCCGTGGGTCACCCTGCAAACCAAACGTCCCGAGGCGCTGACGATGACGATCAATTGCGCCAAGAATCAGGTTGCGTTGGGACGAATCGCCAACCTGGGATTCGACCGCGCTGTCGATGGCTCGGCCACCCATCGCGATCAACTTCGAATCCGGTTCCGGAATATGGACGACCTCGAGCGTGGCGACCTGCCGGAATTCCTTCGCGAGCATTTGTCGCTCGTCTTGGGGAATAAATAGGACATCGCCGCTTCGATCCCTGCTTGCGGGGGGACGAACAGCGTGAGTGGATGACGTATTCGGGCAGCGTTTTCCCGACCGTTCCGGCTCGGAAACGATCGCCGTTGAAGCGGTGCTTCACGTGTTCCTTTCTGCCTGACCGTTGCCTCTGGTCAGTGTTCCATTTATTCTAAAAAGATCGACGTGTCCGTTTGGTTGGTAAAGAACGTGACGGAATGATGTTGATGCGACCGTTGAGCGACCCGCCTGTGGACGGGCGCGAACACGGGTTGGCGGGAGCAATTTTGCAAGCGAAACACGCTTGGATCGCAGCATAGAACGAATTTTTACGGACCTACAGAATCGTTTGAGGAATCTGCAATGACCCGAAAGAAACTCATGACGGCAGCCTTCGTGATCGGCGCCTTGGCGGTCAGCGATGTGGCGGATGCCGGCCCTTTCCGTCGCGTTTGGGAACGCCGCAAGTCGGAGATTTCGTCCGAACTGCGTTCGGAACTCGCGACCGAAACCAAAGCGATCGACGAGAAACTGCAGGCCCAATCAAAGCAGCGGTTGGACGAAGAGTCGGCGAAGCTCACCAACCAGGTGCAGGGTGAAATCAACACGCTGCGACAGCGCACCAGCGACCAGGTGACGGCCGAGTCGAAGCGGTTGCAGCAGTTGAACGACGACCAGTTCAAGGCACTGCGAGCCGAGACCGAGAAGAAAATCTCCAGCGAGGTTGCTCGACTGCAACAGGAATCCGACAAGCAAGTGCAGGCCGCCATTGCGAAGCTGAGCGATCAGTATGCTACGGAAGTGAAGAAGCTGGCCAGCGCGAACGAAGCGCAATTGAAGGCGATCCAGGACGGGGTGAAGAATTCCGTGCAAGGCGAACTGGCCAAAGTATCGGAACAAGTTGCCGCTCAGGTCAAGGAACAAAGTGGCAAGCTGCGAGGCGAACTGAATGACCTCGTGAAAAGCGAAGTCACCAAAGGCGTAGCCGAG
>JBJOLO010000028.1:0-2776 GCA_046045565.1 Planctomycetota bacterium
TGCGATACATGATTCGGCTCATGACCGCCGCACCTGCGCTGGTGCCCGCAATCACACCGCCGTGTCGATACACATCCCAGATGGCGTCCAGAAGCGGTGTGTTATTCCCCTCGTCGTCGAGCAGGACCTGCTTGATACGAGCCTGCTCGCCGCCAACGAAGAATACGCCGTGTGACTGCCGCACTTCCGCCGTAAGTTGCGGATCCGACACCGCTTCTTTATGATCGCGATCAAATCCGCGCAAGGCAACCGGCACGATGAACGCATCTGCACCGGCCTGATTGAGCACGCGGACGATGTCGTTTCCGTACTCCACCGGGTAACCGCTTGCCGTGGGAATCACCGCAATCTTGCCGCCTCGGCCTCCGGCCAGTTCGACAATCGTCGACCAGATTGCCAGATTGTCGAAACGCTCGGATCCACCAATGATCACCAACGAACCCTTCGTGATGGGGCTCGATGCAGGGCGTTCCGGTGTCTCCGGCGAAGGAACCTCGGCGCGAGCGACCGAAGTGAAATCGAGCAGTGCGCTCAGGAACACGGCACTCAGGAGCAGGGCGTTCAGGAGCAGGGGGATCACGAATCCGAAAGAAGCCGACTCAAAACCCGCGATGTTGCTTCTGCGAGCACGTGGCAACGTTTGATTTGCTAGCTGGCAGCTACCCATGGCTTTTCAGGTCGAGCTTCGACAGGCTCCCCTCCGGCTGACCATCTTGTTTTCCATCACGACGCCATGTCCGTGACACCCTGTGCGGGCGTCATTCCATCCATGTCGCCGTGCAAACTACTTCAATCGTCCCGGAATGTCCAGATCGATGTCAGTTGATCCAATTCCAAGCGGATTCGCAGTCAGACTGGGCCAAATAAGTATACGCCTCAACTGTGCGATGGCTGCGGAAAAAGCTATTGCTTTTCCCAGTTCGCTCATGCCATAACATGATGGAAGAGCAATTACGATGGATATACGGAGCGGGAAGTTGTGGAGATCGAGCTTGGGGTACAGCCCGAGCCTCACATCAACCCTCGCGCCCCACATGAACCTAAGTCGCGATGCGTAAGGGAGTTGCCATGCAGGTTGCCAGCAAAGCCCCATTTTCGAAGCGTTTCATTGCCGCGGCGGTATTGCTGGCGGGGGTGCAGGCGGATCGGGTCAGCTTGGGTGTGGAGCGGGACGATGCAACGGCCGTCCGCGGTTCGCTGGTCATCATCGGCGGATCGGCCCGCGTCGCGAACGAAGAGATCTGGGACGCCGTGATTCAGCAGGCGGGACGTGGGAAAAGGATCGCCGTATTCCCGACCGCGAGCGGTGTTCCGCTTAAAAGCGGCAACCGCGCCGTATCCCTGCTCAACTCAAAAGGAGCGGACGCTTTTCTCGTGCCGCTGGCCCCAACCGGCCTGGAAGTCAGTTGGCAGGACGTAGTGAAAGACCCGGAGTGGGTGGAGAAGGTTCGCGCGGCCGATGGAGTTTTCTTCGTCGGGGGGGCGCAGGGTCGGATACGAGATACGCTCGTGAGTGCAGACGGTAAGCCGACTCCGGTGCTCGAAGCGATCTGGGATTGTTACCGCGACGGCGGGGTCATTGCCGGTTCGAGTGCCGGCGCGGCAATCATGAGCCGCATCATGTTCCGCGAAGCCGGCGTTGTGCTCAATACCATGCTCAACGGCGTTGCCATGGGTAAGGAATTGGATTACGGACTCGGCTTCCTCCAGCACCAATGGTTCGTGGATCAGCACTGCCTCGTGCGAGGACGTTTCGCCCGGTCGCTCGTCGCCATGAAAGAGCAGGCCGTCCCGTTCGGTGTGGGCATCGACGAGGATACGGCACTGGTGGTCGAGCGTGGAATCGAAGCCCGCGTCGTGGGCTATCGCGGCGCCATTGTGATGGATCTCTCCACAGCAAAATCGCAGGCGGAACTCGGCGTCTTCAATATTCAAGATGTAAAACTCACCTACCTCGATCGGGGTGATAAGATCAACCTCACCACCCGCGAGGTCACGCCCTCCGCAGAAAAACTGGCCGATCGCAAAATCGATCCGCACGCGCCCGACTTTCGACCCTCCTCAAGTCGCAAATTGTTCTTTAATGACATCCTTGCGAACACAACCGTGCTCGATGTCATGCGACGCATTATCGATCATCGCGACGGTCAGGCCGTGGGGTTGGCTTTCGATGGTGATGCAGCCCGCGAAGGAACCACGACCGGTTTTGAATTTCGTTTCTATCGAGGCCCCGACAGCTTGGGATGGGAATCAGATGCTTCGGGTGCAGCTGATATGACCATCCAGAACATTCACCTCGATATCCGCCCCGTCCAAATTCAGGGGCCGCTCTACGGTGAATTGCCCCGCCAGAAAGAGGTCGTCGCCTCGAAGCCGAATTAAGGGGCCTGAAGGAGGCGGCATTCGCAAAGAGGGGCGGAAGCCGTTGTCAAAGGGGCTCCCGAAAGAGTGTGCCGATTTCCCCCCAGGCCGCGCACCAGATTCAAGGCGGTTCGTAAGATGCACCGCCACCGCTGAATTTTTGCAAGTTCTCGCGATCCACACGCCGATGGTCGTCAGAAGAGGCCGTTTTCTCGTTCGAAGTCAGGGATCAAGTCCGATGTGGTGCGCCGCGTGCCAACAGGATGTGCCGGCGCTGCAAGGAACAGGCCGGAACGAATCGCGGTGCTGCATTCGCTGTCGGCAGCCCTTTCATCGCACGCATCACGTGCAGCACGCCGACAAGGACGCGTTCGCCGATAGCCAGTCGCCCTTCAAGGCCAAGGCGCTGCCGGAG
>JBJOLO010000030.1:0-4099 GCA_046045565.1 Planctomycetota bacterium
GATCTGCTCGACCACATCTTCAGCCGCTTCTGCATCGGCAAATAGGGGCCCATCCCCGCCGCCTCTCGCTGCCAAAGGATTCGGGAAACAGCGTGTCCTGAACCACCCCGCACTGCAGTTGCTTGACACCCCCTCGTGGGGCCACTACAATCCCCGCCTATTCCTCTTGCTGTGAGCGGTTCCGTGAACGGCAATTATCCAACTCCCATCCGAACCAGTCTTGCCCTGTTCGCGCTGTCGACGGCAGCCGTGCTGTTCAGCCTTTCGTTGTTTCGGCTGATCAGTTTTTTCATCATGCCGTCCTTGTTCTTTGACTTGCTGCTGGTCTGTTTCCCCATCGGTGCCGCATTCGCCGTGATCTGGAAAGGGAACTCGGCCAATCGATTCCGAATCGCAGTGCCATACTTGCAGTTGGTGATGCTTGGCACGGTCGTGGCCACATTACTGCTCAAGCACGTCGATTTCATGCGACAGAATTTGCTGTTCAATGTTTCGACGTGGAGCATTGTCATTCAGGTCTTGATTTTTTCGCTGATTTACTCCCCGTTCTTCACTGCTTACGGCGCGACGGAGTATCTCGGCTATCTCGCGGGCCAGGAGCAGTTGCGGCAACGCATGAATGGCGTGTATGCCATCGTGCTGTTCGGCGCTGTGGGCGGATTCCTGATCAGCCAACTGCAACCGTGGCTCGGGGTCGCTCGACTGCTGGTCCTCTCCATCGGTCTGCTGACCCTCGTGAAACAACTGATCGACTCGCCTCAGAAACGGCGGCGCATAGTCGAATACGTCCTGATCGCCGCGGCGTTTTGCGCACCGGGGATCAATCAACAATTCATGCAGTTCTTCAAGTCGTCAAAGCCATTCTCCGTCGAGGATTATCGCCAACGACTGAACGCCGAATCCCTGTACGAGGGCTGGGGAAGATACTCGTATTTTGAAGTCGTTAAGGCCCAGTTTTCCACCGAATCGGTGCTATACGGTTTTTATAACGACATGAATCAATGGGCATATCGTCGCGGCGACAGTCCGGTTCTCGGGTTTCGCGAAACCGTACTGCAACCGTTCGTCGCGGGAGCGGAGAATGTCGCCATCATCGGTTCCGGAGGCGGGCGCGACATCAAGCTGGTTCGCCAAGTCAGTTCAGGCCGCATTGTGGCGATGGATGTCGAGCCGGCGGCAATCCAAGTGGCTCAAGGGACGCTGCGAGACGAGTTCGAAAATGTCTATTCGCTGCCGCACGTCGAAGTGCAAATCGGCGACGCACGAACCTATTTGGAAAACTCGCAGGATCGATTCGATGCCATTTTCTTCTGGAGCGTAGGCGGTTACCCGCAATTGATGCTGGAACCGGGCAATATGATCCGAACCACCCAGGCGCTCGGCGGCTTTCTCAAGCGACTCTCGCCCGGTGGCGTCTTTTGCATGGGGTACGACCATGATCTCGACCCCAACAAAGTGCTGCTCCAGCAGTATGCCACGACATTGCGTCAGCATGGTGCGCGGGTGATCGCCTTCGAATACGGCAGTCCGCCCCTGGAATACTCGCTGATCGCATTTTCGCCCGAGGCAGACAAGCAACAGGAACAGCGTTGGAGCGAAATCGAGGCGAACATCGCGAAGTCTGCGATGGGCGTACCGATCCGCCGAATACACGATCAAGACCTGGAGAAAGCAAACTTCAGTCCGGTTACAGACGACCGACCTTATCTCGCGTGCAACATCAGCAATATTCTCTCGCTGGCAGATGTTCGCTTTCTCGCATACCAAATTGGCGTGGGACTCCTTTGCATCTGCCTGGCAATCTACTTTGTCGTGCTTGGCCAACGCGAAGGGGGCGGCGTTCCCAATTTCCGCGTGCAGCTCGTCGCCTTCCTGCTGGGCGCCAACTTTGTCATGCTCGAGCACGTGTGCGTTTTGGAAATCTTCCGAACGCAATACATTTATTACGACGCGTTGATCGTCGGAGTGGTGGCGTTTCTCACGATCACAGCCCTGGGAAGCTTTGCCGTCCGTCGACCGATGCTGCGCACCCTGACGTGCATCTCCTGGATCGGTCCGCTCGCGTGGCTCGTTCAGGCCCAGGCGTCCGGAACAGTGGTGACCCTCCTGGCGTTGTTCCTGGCCACCTTGGTGACCGGGAACCTGTTTCCCACGCTATTCGATTCGCATCCCCGCGATCGCCTGCACATCTTCGCGCTGGATGCAATCGGCGCAGCGGCAGGCGCCATGGTTTCGTTTTTTGTGCCAATTCTTTACGGGCTGACGCTCTTCCGCGTCACGGCGTTGGTGATGTTCTTGGTCACCAGCTTGCTGATGACGACAATCGCCCTACGCAGCGAGCCGCGAGCAGCCGCCTAATTCCTGACATTCCAATAATCTGCACCGCGAAACTCCGGCGCGTCGGCGGCGGGCGGACGACGCGGATGACGATGTGACACCGCTTACGCCCGGCTTGACGGACTCGACAACCCCACAAGAATGACTTGTTAGGTCAAAATGTCTTTGACCACATTGCCGTGGACGTCGGTCAAACGGAAATCGCGGCCTTGGAAGCGATAGGTCAGCTGTTCGTGCTGAATACCAAGGCAGTGAAGGATGGTTGCATTGAGATCGTGGATGTGGACCGGCTTTTCGACCACGTTGTAGCTGAAGTCGTCGGTCTCGCCGTAAACCATGCCGGGCCGCACGCCGCCGCCGGCCATCCACATCGTGAAACATCGCGGATGGTGATCACGTCCGTAGGTATCCTTCGTCAACGCGCCTTGGCTGTATACCGTCCGACCAAACTCACCGCCCCACACAACGAGCGTCTCGTCGAGCATCCCGCGCTGCTTGAGGTCTTTGATCAATGCGGCGGCCGGCTGATCCATTGCCTTGCACAACTGCGGAAAGTTCTGCGGCAGGCTGCCGTGATGGTCCCACCCTCGCAAAAACACCTGTGTGAACCGCACACCGCGCTCCGCCAATCGCCTCGCGAGTAAACAGTTGTACGCAAACGTGCCTTTGTCGTTCACCTCCGGTCCGTACATCGCGAGCGTCTCGGCACTCTCCTTCGAAATGTCCGTCAACTCGGGAACCGACATCTGCATCCGGAACGCCATTTCGTACTGCGACATCCGCGCTGAGATCTCCGGATCCCCCTGCTCATCCAACCGTTTCTGGTTGAGCTTCGACAGACCATCCAGCATCTTGCGACGCGTGTTGGCGTCGACGCCGTTGGGGTTCGAAAGATAGAGCACCGGATCGCCAATCGACCGCAGCGCGACGCCCTGGTGCTTGCTGGGCAAGAAGCCTGCACCCCATAGCCGTGCAAACAATGCTTGCGTCTGACTGCCTGCTGCGATCCGTGAATGGAGTACCACGTAGGCCGGCAGGTCCTGGTTCGGACTGCCGATACCATAGCTCAGCCACGCACCCATGCTCGGTCGGCCAGGGATCTGACTTCCCGTCTGAATGTACGTGATCGCCGGATCGTGATTGATCGCCTCCGTATTCATCGTCTTGATCAAGCACAGATCGTCTACCGTGCCGCCGAGATGCGGGATCAACTCGCTGGCCCAGACACCCTGCTTGCCGTGCTGCGAAAACGAGAACTTGGACGGCGCGACCGGAAGCCTCGACTGCCCCGACGTCATGGTCGTGATCCGTTGCCCCATCCGCACGCTGTCGGGCAGGTCCTTGTCGAAGAACTCGGCGAGCTTCGGCTTGTAGTCCCACATATCAAGTTGCGACGGGCCATCGGCCA
The DNA here is from genome assembly GCA_046045565.1 of Planctomycetota bacterium. Lineage (GTDB taxonomy): Bacteria > Planctomycetota > Planctomycetia > Pirellulales > Pirellulaceae > VGZA01. The sequence continues at coordinate 3,746 of JBJOLO010000030.1, forward strand.
TGAACAGCCAGATGACTCGCTTGGCTTTGGGCGCATGGTGCAATCGAGGCATCAAGCCAAAGGTGTCCATCGGATCCGGCTTTGCCGTCTGCGCGTCGGCAACCTGTCCATCCGCGGCGAACAACCGAGGGTTCATGATCGAGCCGAGCGCTGCGGCGCCGAGACCGGTCGCCATACGTCCGAAAAAGTAGCGGCGCGTTTCTTGCAAAGCGTATTCTTGAATGGGATTGGTCATTGCTCGTAATCCTTTGTATCGTCAGTGGCCGGTGCAGGCCTACTCTTTCGTGACTGTTTCGTCGAGGTTCAGAATCAAGTTGCAAACCAACGTCATCGACGCCAATTGCGGAACATCCA
>JBJOLO010000082.1:0-2540 GCA_046045565.1 Planctomycetota bacterium
ATCCTTTGGGCGTTACGCCGGGCCAGCGCACCAGGAGCGGTGTTCGCAACGACTCCTCCAGGATCCATCGCTTGTCAAACCAACCGTGCTCGCCCAGAAAAAATCCCTGATCCGAGCAGTAGACCACCAGCGTGTTGTCGGCGAGGCCCTCGTCGTCGAGAAACTTCAACACCTTTCCAACCGCTTCATCCACGCCTTTGATGCAGCCCAGGTAGTCATGCATGTAGCGCTGGTATCGCCATCGCACTAAGTCATCGCCTTTTAAATCCGCCTTTCGAAAGGCTTCGTTTCGCGGTTCGTAGTACCGATTCCAGACTTCGCGCTGCTCGGCATCTAAGCTGCCCGGCGCATTGAGCTTCACATCCAACGGCACCATGGAATTGCGGAGCGTCATCGCTTGATCTCGAACCGCGAGTCCGCGTCCGGCGTAGTCGTCGAACAGCGTATTCGGCTCCGAATAGATTCGATCCTGGTCGTGCCCCAGGTGCCGGAGCGCTGGAGCCCACTCGCGGTGCGGCGCCTTGTGTTGACACATCAAAAGGAACGGTTTGTTCTTGTCGCGCTGCTTCAACCACTCCACGCTAAAGTCGGCGATCAGGTCGGTGACGTAGCCGCGATGCGTGACCTTCTTTCCGTTGTGAATCATCGGCGGGTTGTAGTAGATCCCCTGCCCCGGCAGGATGTGCCACTCATCGAAACCGGTCGGCTCGCTCACTAAGTGCCATTTGCCAATCAGCGCGGTTTGATACCCGGCTTTTTGCAACAGCTTGGGGAAGGTTGTCTGCGAACCGTCAAACACGCTGTTGGTATTGTTGTAGAACCCGTTTTTGTGGCTGTATTTTCCCGTGAGCACGGTTGCTCGACTTGGACCGCAAATGGAGTTCGGTACCAGGCAGCGATCAAATCGCATTCCCTCGCGAGCCAACCGATCGATATTGGGCGTGTCGATCAACTGCCGGGGATCTTGATACGCACTGATTGCCTGGTACGCGTGATCATCCGAGAAGATAAAAACAATATTGGGCTGCTGCTGTTCACCGGCGACTGGCGCGGCGGCTAAGGCGACTGGCGCGGCGGCTAAAAACGCACAGGCAGAAAAACAAACCAGAAACGAGATCGACGTTTTCATCGGGAGTCCTCTGGGGAGCATTCCGGGTCGAAATACTTCTTCACGATCCACTTGGGCTGCCAGATATCAGGCTTACGCGAGAAGTCATCGTAACGGATTTCCTTGGGCTTGGGCTCCGCAACGTGCAAAGTCTGGCGATCGCCAAGCCGCGTCTGCCACGTGACGAGCAGGCGTTCCAGTCGATCGGCATGCTCGCGATAGGCTTCCTGGGATGCGAGGTCGCAGCATTCGTCCGGATCGCTCTTCAAATCAAAGAGCTGCCGGTGACCGATCTGCGGGTAGTGGATCAGCTTCCATCGTTCGTCGCGCACAGCGCGCATGGTTTGCGAGAACGGCAGGAACACCGAATCGCGAACCGCTGATGACTCTCCTCGCCAAACGGGGCCCAGGTCGGCGCCGCGCAAGCCCTCGGGCAGTTCGGCCCCTGCAAGTCGCAAGATCGTGGGAAACAGGTCGAACAAATAGGTGAACGCTTCGCTGCTTTGTTCCTGCGGCACGCCGGGCCCGGCGATGATCAGCGGGCACTTCATGCTGTGTTCGTAGACGCTCTGTTTGCCCAACAGTCCATGACTGCCCAAAGCGAGCCCATGATCGGCCGCATAGATCACGATCGTGTTTTGTTGGAGGTTTCGACGCTCCAGTACTTCGAGAATACGACCGACCTGGGCATCGAGATGCGTGATTAATCCGTAGTACTCGGACAACTGTTCGCGAATCGTCTCCGGCGATCGGGGATAGCCGGCGAGGTTTTCGTCGCGAACGTTTTTTGCGAAACCGTTATCGAACGGATGCTGTGGCAGGAAATTTTTCGGCAGCGGCGGAGGGCGATCGTAGTAGCGTTGCCGATACGACTCCGGTGGATTGCGTGGGTCGTGCGGCGCCGTGAATGCCACATAACAAAAGAACGGTGCGTCTCCGGTCTGCGTCTCCAGGAATTCAATCGCCGACTCGGCAAACTGCTCGCTCGAAAACTTCGCGGCTGGTCGCTCTGCGGTGCATTTCCCGGACTGCACATCGCGAATCGTCAATTGCGTGTGGTCGCTCATCCCGCCCAGAAAAACACTTTTGGCATCCGGAAACGCTCGCTCCAGCGATCGCTGTCCGTTGTGCCACTTTCCGGTCGCGAAGGTCCGATATCCTGCGCGACGCAAATGTTCGGGTAAGAGTGTCTCCCCGCGCAAGTCGTGCTCCACATCAAACCACGACTTGCCCGTCATCAGCATCGCGCGGCTGGGGATGCAGACCGCGCCGCTGTTGGAACCGAAACAATAATTCTGTCGGAAACTCAGGCCGCGCCGGACGAGTCGATCGAGATGGGGCGTATCGATCGCGGCATTGCCCCACGCGGCAATCGTGTCGGCTCGCTGATCGTCGGCGAAAAGCAAGACGATGTTCGGCCGCTCCTTGCCCG
>JBJOLO010000151.1:0-4033 GCA_046045565.1 Planctomycetota bacterium
TGAAGGATGTGTTGACGCCTGCAGAGCACCAACTGGCGGAGATCGAGACTCGGGAACGGGGCCGTTACTTGATCAAGCAAGTGCGGCAGGAGTTGCTCGAGCGAGGACGACCGCTAATTGAAGCGATCATCCGCGATGTGCTGGCTCAGACGGTTGTCAGCCTCCACACCGACATCAGCACGAAAACGGGAGAACGGATTATCGTCCTGACTCTGCAACAAGCGGTAACGCTGCCCGAGTAGGGGGTGAGTCGGGAAAGTCATTCCGTGGCAAGCAGACTGGTGGTGCGGTGATGATCGCACTGAGGAGTAGGGACGGCGTACGAGATTGTGACGACGTCCAAACTCGCGTTGTGAAAAAAGGTACTCGTTTCGCCTGACCTTTGTGCGGGCGAGAAAGGGCCGGGAGTATCGCCATTGGTGGCGAAACTTCCGGCCCTTTTTTTTCATAAATTCGACCAGGAGGGCGGATGCACATGGTGGCAAATTCATCGACCGATGCATTGTTACAGAAACCGACAGATTGTCGGATGACCCATCTGCGCCAGTTGGAGGCGGAGAGCATCTTTATCTTCCGCGAGGTGGCCGCATCGTTTGAACGACCGGTGCTCTTGTATTCGATCGGCAAAGACTCGTCGGTGATGCTCCATTTAGCACGCAAGGCATTTTTCCCTGGCAAACCTCCCTTCCCACTGCTGCATATCGATTCGACTTGGGAATTTCAGGCGATGATCGAACATCGCGAGCGCTACGCACGCAAGGAACTTGGGCTCGACGTGCTTGTGTACATCAACGAGGAGGGAGTGCAAGCCGGGATCAATCCTTTCGACCACGGTAGCCGCGTTTATACCGACGTCATGCGGACGCAGGCGCTGAAGCAAGCGCTTGACAGATATCGTTTTGATGCCGCGATTGGTGGAGGACGGCGTGATGAGGAAAAGTCGCGAGCGAAAGAGCGAGTTTTTTCATTTCGCGATCCGCAACATCGGTGGGATCCGCGGAACCAACGGCCCGAACTCTGGAACATCTACAACACGCGCGTGGGCCGTGGCGAAAGTATCCGTGTTTTTCCGCTCTCGAATTGGACCGAACTCGATATCTGGCAATACATCTACATGGAATCGATCCCGTTGGTGCCGTTGTATTTCGCAGCGCAGCATCCGGTGGTGCGTCGCGACGGCGATTTGATTGTCGTCGATGACGATCGGATGCGTTGGCTGCCCGGCGAGAAGCCCGAACTGCGGACAGTCCGCTTTCGCACCATGGGCTGCTGGCCAGTCACCGGGGCTGTCGAATCGTCCGCGACCACGTTGCCGGAGATCATCCAAGAGCTATTGACCGCGAGAATCTCCGAGCGACAGGGTCGAGCAATCGATCGCGACGAGTCGGCGGCGATGGAACGGAAAAAACGGGAAGGCTATTTCTGATAGCTCGCTGGGTCATCACACACGGAGTCGATCGTCATGTTGCATACGCTACTGGAAAACTTTCGCTCGCCGATCGTGCTGGCATTCGCGCTCGGCGTGGTCGCTCGACTTGTAAAGTCAGAATTTGCGTTTCCGCGTGACGTGTACGCGGGGCTTTCGATCTACCTGCTGTTTGCCCTGGGACTGAAAGGCGGTGTCGAATTAGCTCATAGCGATTTTGCAACCATTGTCTGGCCGGCGATCGTTACGCTACTTATCGGTTGCATAACGCCGGTAAGCTCCTATGTCGTTTTGCGACGCTTGGGCCGGTTTGGTGTGGCCGATGCGGCCGGCATCGCAGCACACTATGGATCGGTCTCGGCGGTGACGTTCATCGCAGCGCAGCAATTTGCTGCGTCGCAAAACTTGGAAGTCGAAGGGTTTCTTCCGACGCTGCTCACGTTGCTGGAAAGCCCGGGAATTCATGTTGCGTTAGCGATCGGCGCGTTTCAGATCACGCGCGAGCCAGCGACGGTCGGATCGGGGGCGGGAGATGCGGCGACTGGAAATGTCAAAGCGCGACCGCTCAGTGAAGTCCTCCACGAAGTGTTGACTGCTCGATCGATGGTGCTCCTCGTCGGTGGACTCGTAATCGGATTTGCGATGGGTGACGCAGGGTACCACTCGATCGCCCCCTTCTACGACGGCCTATTCAAAGGCGCCTTGACCTTATTCATTTTGGAAATGGGCATGGTGGCCGCATCACGGCTTGGCGACCTGAAGAACACAGGAGCGTTCCTGCTTGCCTTCGGTATCTTGATGCCGATCGTGCATGGTACGTTAGCCGTTGTGCTTGGACATTGGGCCGGATTGTCCGAGGGCGGTTGTTTGGTGTTGGCAGCAATGGCGGCCAGCGCGTCGTACATTGCCGCTCCCCCCGCCGTACGGATGACGTTGCCCCAAGCAAATCCAACCTATTATCTCACTGCCTCGTTGGCGATTACCTTTCCGTTCAACATCCTGGCGGGGATACCGCTCTATTACCAAATGGCAAAGTGGCTCGCTCGCTGAAAGGCCTTTATGGAACTGACAAGATTGCCGTTACTGACCATTGTTGCGGAATCGGTATTACGCGAACGTTTGATCGCGGAGTTGCAGCGCGCTGGAGCGAAGGGGTACACGATCACGTACGGGGTCGGCGACGGTTCGCGACATATCCGCTCCGGTGACCTGCCCGGGGAAAACATTCGAATCGAGACCATCACTACGCGGGCGATTGCAGACCAACTCTTGAACGTGTTGGCCAACGAATACTTCCCGCATTTTGCGATCATCGCCTTTGTCAACGATGTGAATGTGGTGCGCGGGTCCAAGTATGTGTGAATGGAATCGTCGAAAGTGAATCGACGCAGAGGGACGAACCGCCGCCAGCGATCATTTGCCGGGCGGATGACGATTTCGTCAGGGTTGAATGGATCCTTACGGAGCGATGCCAAGCAAGCGGAATCATTTCGCAAGCCATCGCGGGCTGCATCTCGATCCGATAGACTCATGCTCAGGCATGGGTTTCTCGGATGACGATCGATGGGCCGCTCGCAATGCACTGGCTGAACTATCACCACCTGCTCTATTTTTGGATGGTCGTTCGCGAGGGCTCGATTACACGCGCAGCAGAAAGCCTGTACGTGTCGCAGCCGACAGTGAGTGCACAACTGCGCGAACTCGAGCGGGCGGTCGGGGAAAAGTTGTATGAAAAGTCCGGCCGTGAGTTAAAACTTACCGCCACCGGCCGAATGGTGTTCGAGTATGCCGAAGAGATCTTCTCCGTCGGCCAGGAACTGATGAATCGGTTGAAATCGAACCGGGGTACGCGCGGGTCGACCGTTAACATCGGAATCCCGGATGTCATGCCGAAGCTGATTGCCAGTCGTTTAATTGAGCCGGTATTTCTTCTGAGGGAACCGATACGTGTGGTGTGCCGTGAGGCGAAACTCAGTGAGTTGCTATTAGATCTCGCGATGCATCGGCTGGACGTTGTATTGTCAGACAGCCAAGTTGGTTCCCAAGCCAGCATTCGAGCGTTCAATCATCCGCTCGGCGAATGCGGCATCCATTTGCTCGCGTCGCCTGAACTCGTAAAAAAATACAAAGCTCGTTTTCCAAACTCGCTCGGCGAAGCACCCTTGTTGTTGCCAACCGAGGGTACGGTATTACGGCGCGCGGTGTCACAATGGCTGCAGTCAATCGATATCGAGCCGAATGTGGCTGCCGAGATTGAAGATTCTGCGCTCATGAAGGTCTTGGCCGGACGTGGCCTTGGCGTTGTACCGGTCGCGTCGGCTGTCGTCGAGGATGCCATGAAGCAGTACAACCTCCGGGTGCTTGGCGAGATCGACAAGGCTCGTCTGCACTTCTATGCCATCACTGCCGAGCGGAAAGTGACGCATCCGGCCATCCTAGCCATCACCGATGCCGCAGCACGGGCACTCGGTCGCCCGGCAATCTAGCCAGTCGCCATCACCCGACGTTATAACTACAGCACTTCTACCTTGAAGCGGGGGTGTTGCTGGTGTAGCCTCGGACGTTCTTGAGCTATGGCCAAGCGAAACTCGCTCGCATTGAGGATCG
>JBJOLO010000167.1:0-3378 GCA_046045565.1 Planctomycetota bacterium
CGGCGCTTGGATGCGGAGGAAATTCGCGATGCGATGCTCGCCGTCTCGGGTGAATTGGATCGCAAAATGGACGGGCCGGGATTCCTGGAGCTTGCCACTCCGCGTCGATCGCTGTACCTGATGTCGGCTCGAACCGGCGCGAAGACGTCCGACTTCGCACCGCTGTTCGATGGGGCCAACTGCGGTGCGATTGTCGAGCGTCGAGCCAGTTCGACCGTCGCGCCGCAATCGCTGTTTTTAATGAACGATCCCTGGGTGGAGGATCTCTCGAATCGCATCGCCGTGCGATTCCTGAGCGATGCTCGAGAGACGGATCTCGATCAGCGACTGGGCCGCCTCTACCGGCGTTTGCTGAGTCGACCGCCGACTAAGGAGGAGCTGGAGATTGCACGCCGGTTCCTGGAGGCTGCATCGAAAGAGCTGGTTGCGGTCGATCACGACAAGCGGCCGGACAAGCGGCCGGACAAGCAGCCAGACAAGCCGGCCGACAAGCAGTCGATCGAGGCGTGGGCGCGGTTGTGTCATTTGCTTTTATGCACCAATGAGTTTGTATATGTCGACTAATCTCGATCGTCGAACATGGTTGCGGCGTGCGGGCGGCGGTTTCGGATCGCTAGCTTTGTCCGCGATTGCGGCCGAGGGCATGAACGCGCAATCGCCTGCGCTGCCGGGGGCGAAAACGCCCTCGCTACCGGGGGCGAAAACGCCCGCGCAACGGGTCGATCGCGATCGTGTGGCCGATGGTGGCGGCGGTTTGCATTTCAGGCCGCGAGCGAAACGGGTCATTTTCCTGTTCATGCCCGGCGGACCGTCGCAGGTCGACACGTTCGATCCCAAACCGCGATTAACGCAGGATGATGGAAAACCGTCCCCCATTCTCTATCTGGGGCAGCAACGCACGCTGCTCGGATCTCCCTGGAAATTCTCGCGGTACGGTCAGTCCGGACTGGATGTCAGTGAACTTTTTCCGAACATCGCAAAACGCGTTGATGACCTGTGTGTGCTGCGATCGATGGTCACAGATGATCCCAATCATCCCGGCGGTTGCCTGCTGATGAACACGGGTGAACGTGTGTTTTCCAGGCCAAGCATGGGGGCTTGGATCCTGTACGGCTTGGGAACGGAGAATCAGAATCTGCCGGGGTTCATGGCGATCGGCCCCGGTCCGCTGATTGAAGGTGCCCGGCAATATGGTGCGAGTTTTCTGCCCGCATCATGCCAGGGCACATTCATTTCGGATCTCGAGCGTCCGATCAAAAATCTTGCGAACGTGCGTCAGTCCCCGGAGCGGCAGCGACAGACGCTGGACGCCCTGGCAAAGCTCAACCAAATCCATCGCGATCAACGGCAGGAAGACAGTCGTTTGGATGCTCGCATCAAGTCGTTTGAACTGGCCTTTCGCATGCAGGCTGAGGCGCCGGAGGCCTTTGATTTGTCGCGCGAGACGGTGATGACGCATCGGCAATACGGCCTGGACCGTCCCGAGACGTCCGTTTTCGGCAAGCAATGTCTGTTGGCGAGGCGGCTTGTCGAACGGGGAGTGCGGTTTGTCCAACTCTATCACACCACCGGCGGTTTTCAGCCCTGGGACCAGCATGGCGATCTGAAGGCGGGCCACGAAAAAAATGCGCTCGCCACCGACCTGCCGATCTCCGGGTTGCTCGGCGATCTGAAGGATCGTGGTTTACTCGACGATACGCTCGTCGTCTGGGGCGGTGAATTTGGACGCACGCCGGCTCGCGAAGGAGCCGCCAACGGACGCGATCACCATCCGTTCGGGTTCACCATGTGGATGGCGGGAGGCGGTGTGCGAGGCGGGATGGCGCACGGGGCGACGGATGAGTTCGGCTGGAATGCGGTCGAAGATCCGATGCACGTTCACGATCTGCACGCTACGATCTTGTTCTTGCTGGGCGTGGATCACGAAAAGCTAACCTATCGCCATGCCGGTCGCGATTTTCGCCTGACCGATGTCGAGGGCGTGGTCGTGAAAAAGATTCTCGCCTAGGCAAAGTCGATCGCTTGCGGCCAGCGGCGCGAACGCGCGAGGATCGTCGGTCCGGACGTTCGTGTCTCAGAAGCGTCCTCGAACTGTTTGGGTCGCGATGGAATCGATGCGAGACAGTCGTGTGCCTGAATTGAGCAGTCCGCTCTCGCGTTACGTTTGCATCGTAAGGAGAACAGTCTTGAACCCAACGACCTCGATTGCAAACCGGTTCAGTTTGCCGTTGCGGGTGATTGCGACACTGCCTGCGATCGTACTCCTGGGATGTGGTGCCTCATCGCCATCAACATCTCCATCAGCGTCGGCATCGAAAGTGGCATCCGACAAGCCGGCGACGAAGAGGGAGGCCGTCGGGAACAATCCGGGTATCGTGCCGGCAGGAAAGCTGATCGACCTGACGCATGCCTTTGACGCTACGACGATTTACTGGCCGACGGAGCAAGGATTTCGCTTCGAGGCCGGCAAGAACGGCGTGACGGAGAAGGGGTACTATTACGCCGCGAATCGATTTGCCACGGCGGAGCATGGCGGTACGCACTTAGACGCACCGATCCATTTCGCGGCGGAACGCCATACGGCTGACAAGGTCGAACTGGAGCGGTTGATCGGCGAAGCGGCGGTGATCGACGTGACCGGGGCGTGTGCTGCGAATCCGGATTATCAAATCACGGTCGGCGATTTGCGAGCCTGGGAAGAGCAGCAGCAACGAAAGCTGGATGAGGTGATCGTGCTGCTGCGCACCGGATGGAGCCGATTCTGGCCTGAGCGGCTTCGATATCTGGGGACCGAGACGCGTGGTCCCGAGGCCGTGGCGGAGTTGCATTTTCCAGGGTTGTCACCCGAGGCGGCGCAGTGGCTGGTTGAGCAGCGGAACGTCAAAGCGGTCGGGATTGATACGGCGAGCATTGATTACGGACAGTCGACGCATTTTGAAACACACGTGATTTTTTGCACACACAATCTGCCCATCTTCGAAAATGTCGCCAATCTCGATCAGCTTTCCGCCGATCGAGCCCTGGTGATCGCCCTGCCGATCAAGATTGCCGGCGGCAGCGGCGGTCCACTGCGAATTGTCGCCATCCTGCCTGAGTAGCGCAGAATCTGTGATTTTTCTGCGTAATTCATTTTCTTAAAACCCAGAACCCGGTCGCGAACCCCTCTGCGCGATGCAGGGTCTGAAAGCACAGCGAGCAATCGATGCTCGTGGCGGCTTTTCTTTTGCGGGTGACTCGTTTGGGCGGCTTGTTTGGTTGGCTTGTTTAGGGAGGGCATGGACGTGGCGTTATCAAAACTACCAACGGTTGCGGAGATGATTGCGCATTTGGACAAATTCGTGCGCGGGCAGGAGCAGGCGAAGCGCGATTTGTGCGTGG